>CALHUY010000031.1 GCA_938039295.1 uncultured Solobacterium sp. | reverse complement strand
TAACCTTATCATACAACAAACATTACATTTTTTCACGTTCACTTACATTATCTGTAATTTCAACGATTGGTGAAGGATGTGATAATTTTGTCTCTGCGTAGATATCCTCTTCTGTTGGTGGAACGATAGGAATATCATTCTTGGACTCTAAGCGAATCGTGCGGTATACGACGATATCTAGGATTGCAACGAAGATAAAGAAGAAGATTAGTCCAATATCGGATTCTACCATCAGAGTTGCGTCAAAGATTGTATGCAGTAATACCGCAAATGCATATGATGCTTTTAGATTGAGTGCCTTTGCGTCTGGGTTATTGACAGCTTCAGATACTTTAGCGTGACCGTAGTATAAGCCCATGTATACCGCAAAACTCATGTGTCCTGGAATTGTGAGAAGTGCACGCTGTAAAGCAACACCTGTTCCATAATTAAATACATAGAAGACGTTTTCTAATGCCGCAAATCCAAGTGATACAAATACAGCGTATACAATACCATCAAAGCGATAATTGAATGCTTTGTCTTTCCATGTGAATCGATAGAGGAAGAAGAACTTTGCGCCTTCTTCGATGAGTCCAACAAAGATTGCGGTTAGGATACCGTAATTGACTTGTGTAGCAGTTACTACATTTTCCAAAAGATAGTAGACAACCTGTTCGGAAATCATCTCTAATATAATTGCGACTGGTACAGAGAGTAGACCACCAATAATACATTTTAGTAATAAGAGTGGTGGTTCTTTTTCTTTATCATCATTGCGATAGATATAAATCATGAAGAAGATTGCAGGTAAAATCGCAATCGCAAGATAGAACAGTGTTTGTTCTAAGGTTAATTGTCCGTATTGATTTAACATTCGTTAACACACACCTTTCTGATCAGTTTTTCCATGAACTAAATCATAGATCTGATTTTTTGAGATACCTGTCTGTTTGGCAACTTCTTTGATTGCGGCACTTGTAGACATTCCACTTTCAATAGAAGTATTTACCATATTGAGAATCTGCCCCATATCGATATCTTTTTCATAGTCATCTTGATTGCCTTCAATCACAACGACCATTTCACCTTTTAATTCTGAGGCAATAGGCAGAATCTCAGAAATTGTACCACGGATGAACTCTTCATGTACTTTTGTTAATTCACGAGCGATACAGATATGACGATCACCCAATACATCTAAGCAACTTTGTAGCATCTTCTCAATGCGATGTGGCGCTTCATACATAATGAGTGTCATTGGATAGGACTGGTACAGACGTAGTTTCTTAACACAATCATGTGTAGAGGGTGGTAAGAAACCAATGAAGATAAATGGTTGTGCAATTAAGCCTGAGGCAACGAGTGCATTTAAGAAAGCACTACAGCCTGAAATTGGCACAACGTTATATCCAAGCGCTGTCACTTCACTGACAACTCGTTGTCCTGGATCGTTAATTAATGGATATCCAGCATCAGAGATTAAGGCAACGTTATTTCCTTGTGATAATAGGTTGATAATGCCTTTTGTGCTGGATGCTTCATTAAAGTTCTGATAAGCAATCAATCGTTTTGAAATACCAAAATGCTTTAGTAACTGCCCACTATTACGGGTGTCTTCACATGCGATTACATCGACGCTATTTAAGACGTCGATAGCACGCGGAGTCATCTCATTGAGATTTCCGATTGGAGTAGGTACTAAATAGAGTGTTGGTTTTTCATTTTCGAAGGATTTTTGGCGGTTCATGCGTTATCGCCCTCATCTTTTTGCTTGCGTCCAAATGTACGCACAGTCACGTTCTTACGTTCAGCAGTATTCTTTTCCACATTTGGACGTGGCTGATTCTGCTTGTTGGAATGATTTTTGTGTGGTTTCTTATTGTTGTTATTTGGACGGTTGTTTTGTGGTTTGGATGACTCTACCTTAACTGTAGGTAAGTCTGTGGATACATGTACAGCTTTATCTTTATTCACTGGTGCAGCTACACCTTCATGAACAGTTGTACGATGTACTGGTTTATCACTCTTCTGGTTGTTGTTCTGTTGAACAAAGCCCTTACGTGGGATAGCTTTCTCGCGTAAGTTTTCCAGGGAAATAAAGAGTACTTGTTCACGGTTTTCTAACTTCGCTTCCTGTTTCATGACATTCATGTTTGTAAGACGATAAATCATTCCGTCATATTCAACTTGAGAACCCATCTTAGGCAGTCCAGCTGTTAGTTCCTTATAGTCATCTTCCTCATACTTTAAGCAGCACATTAGCTTACCGCACATACCGGAGAGTTTCTCTACGTTTAGGGCCAGCTGTTGAGTCTTAGCCATATTAATAGAAATAACATCAAAGTGATTCTTGAATCGGCTGCAACATGTTTCCATACCACACATACCGATACCGCCGACCATCTTAGCCTTATCACGTTCGCCAATTTGACGTAATTCAATACGGCAGTGTAGACGTGTTCCTAGAACCTTTAAAAGTTCGCGGAAATCGACACGTTGATCAGCGAGATATACAAATAGAACCTTTGAGCGATCAAGTGTATATTGCGCACTCATTAGATTCATATCGAGATTTAAACTTTGAATTTCTTCGTTACAGATACGATACGCTTCACTTTCCGCAATGGCATTTTCGGCGTACATCTTTTGGTCCTTCTCTGTAGCGAGACGAATAATTGGTTTTGTTGGCATATGTAGATTGTATCTTTCAATACATAAAGCATCTGCATCTACCTCACCCATTTCAATTCCTTGTGCTGTTTCTACAACAACCCAGCTTCCTTTTTTGATATCTGCAGTATCGCAGCCAAAAGAATACGGTTTTGTAGCATTCTTAAATCGTACAGCGACGGAATAGTCATATTTCACTGTCGGTTGTTCCTGTTCTTGGTGCATATGACAACCGCATGAACCGTGTTCACATTCCATGTTCATGGTTGAATTCCTCCAATCTATAGAAGGTTTGATCCATTAATAGATTTAAATCAATAAATCGATTAATCTTATCTTTCTGTTCTTGTAAGATAATGATCAATTCTCCATAATCTTTTTGTTTGTGTAATTCTTGTTGTAATAATTCTTTGTACCAATGTGGTCCTTCAATATGCTTGCATACAACATCGTGAGCAAATAATGACATCAAATCGAAGAAGCCATTGAGTAACAGAATATTTTCTTTCTTAGCTTTTGCGCTGTCTTTTTCGCTTGAACGGTAGGAGATATCGTAATCTACTAATAGTTCTTCGCGACTTCCTTCAAGATTAAAGTATTGTTTAAACATCATCTTGCAGGTTTCAAAGATAGAACTATCCGCAAATTCCTTCATTTGGTTGATATCTTTTACAAGATGAGAGATAAAGTAAGCATCTACATCTTGTACGCCAACTTCTTTCGCTTTGGAAAGTAGATACTCTTCTGAAAGTGGAGAGAAGGGGATTAACGTACAGCGTGAAACGATGGTTGGTAAGATGCGGTCGATATTGTCGGTTGTAAGAATTGCGACAACACCAGATGAAGGCTCTTCCAAAAACTTCAACATACTGTTTTGCGCAGAGATACTTGCGTTCTCTACGTTTTCTAGAATGTATACACGAGAGCCATCACCATCTTCTAATGCAGTCTTAGAGAATTTCTCTTGGATTGCGTCTACATCATCTTTGGAGATTGCACTCTTTGAACCATCTAATAAAACCATGTCTGCATATAGGCCATCTTCTACACGACGACATGTATTGCATTCTTCACAAGCGATTCCTTGATGCTGCTTACAAAAGATACTCTTTGCGAATAAAAGAGCAGCTTCATGTTTTAGGGTTCCATGAGGACCGGATAAAAGATAAGCATTCGCAACTCTATGATTCATGCATGCATTTTCTAATGCATGATAAAACAGTGGTTGTTGTTGCTGTAACTCATCCTTGCGCATCTAATAATCCTTTCACGATTTCATAGGACTTTTGAATCACTGTGTCGACATCTGCAGTTGCATCCACGATAATCATACGGTTAGCGTACTTATCGATAACCTTTTGATAACCTTCATGAACACGCTCGTGGAATTCGACACTTTCTTGATCAAGTCGATCTAATACATCTCTTCCTCTACGGATGCGCTTTAAACCTGTTTCCGCATCAATCTGTAGGAAGATTGTCTTATCAGGCATATGGTTTTCAATCGCAAATTGGTTGATTTCATAAACTTCATCCATGCCAATCTCACGACCACACCCCTGATATGCTAGGGAGCTATCCACAAAGCGGTCACTGATGACATGTACACCTTGTTCAAGGACAGGTAAAACCTTATCCACAAGGTGTTGTCTTCTGCTTGCGGCATAGAGTAAAGCTTCTGTTCTAGCATCCATCTCTGTATTCTTAGGGTCTAAGATAACTTGACGAATCTGTTCAGCAATATTGGAACCACCTGGTTCTCTTGTATAACGTACCTGATAACCATCTGCTTCTAGCATCTTTGTAACGGCAGTACTTACGGTTGTCTTGCCGCTTCCATCAGGTCCTTCAAATGTAATAAATAATCCAGTTTTCATAACCTTTATTATACCATTCTTCTACTGCCCTGCATATACGCTCAACAGGGCAGAAAAATGAAAAAGTCGCCAATAAAGCGACTATTTGTTACTTTCGACGTAGTTTCAGTGCAATTTCTGTTCCATTCTTTGAACTTTGTATAACATATACATCACCACCATGTTGACGAGCAATCTCTTTTACAAGGGCTAGTCCAAGACCGGCACCACCCATATCACGACTCCGTGATTTATCAATTCTAAAGAATGGTTCAAAGATATGTTGCCAATCTTCTTGCGCAATACCGGGACCATTATCACGAATGATTACGTTAGCATATTCATTATCTTCCTTGATGGATACAGTTACTTTTCCACCGGGATTGTTATATTTGATGGCATTTTCTACAAGATTGTAGATTGCACGATAGACAAGGGTATCATTACCAATGATTTCGGCAGTCCCTGGATTTTGAGAGATTGTAATATTCTTTTTTTCTGCAACTGCCGTCAAATCACAAATTACTTCTTCTGCCATGTCTGCTAAGGAGATATGGTCTTGTTTTTGGGCGGATTGTAAATCTGTCATCTCAAGGAGAATATCAATGACGTGTGACAAGCGCGATGTTTGCATACGAATCATATTGACTGTTTCTTGATAGTCAGTGTCACTTGGCTTTTTGTTTTTCTCAAAAACTTCTAATTTTGTACGCATTACTGCAAGAGGGGTACGTAACTCATGTGCAGCGTTAGCAGAGAATTGTCTTTGTGCTCTAAAGGTATTACTTAAACGCTCTAGCATCTCATTGAAGGCATTTGTTAGTTGTTCAATTTCAATTGAACTATGATCTGCTACAACAAGATGCTTTAAGTTCTTAGCTTGAATATCTTCAATTTGCTCACTAAGATTTTTTAGAGGTTTTAATGCATAACCGATAAAGAAGTACACCATAGAACTACTTGCGACTGTGATGATAATTGTAATAAGTAAGCTACTTTTCCAGAAGTCTGCTTGTATTTCTTTGACCATATCCGAAATGAGATCTTTTGAAGAAATCTGCACTTGAACAACTTCACCTTCTTCACTGGTTGTAGGATCGGTGGATGGTAAAATCGCAACTGCAGAATCGGAAATCTTAGTCATAGAGGAGATGGCCGACTTACTGATGGCATAGCTAATCGCAAGGCAAGATAAGATAACGATAATGGCAGTAATGACGGTTAGTTTCCACTGTAGAGAACGGCGTCTATTCATCCTGTTGTCCCCCAATTACATACCCTTGTCCAATACGATTTGCGATAGGGTCATACCCAAGCGCTGCACGTAACTTCTTACGTAAAGCAGAAATGTGTACGCGGATGGAGTTACTAAAACTATCAACACTACTATCCCAAACGTGCTGGATGAGTTCCTCTTGTGGGACTGGACGTTCTTGATGTAGTAATAAGTATTCCAATAGTCCTAACTCTTTTCGCGTGAGGGGAAGTTTTTCACCTCTAGCCATCACGGTACGACTCTTTGTATCTAAAGATAGTTCTCCACAAGAAAGAACGACATTATTTTGTACGGTACGACGTCTAGTCAGACTACGAACACGAGCTTCTAACTCTTCAAAGTGGAATGGCTTGCAAAGATAGTCGTTCGCACCGCTATCAAGACCATCAATCTTATCTTGTAGGTGTCCACGTGCGGATAGAATCAGTACAGCTGTTTCAGAATCCTCTTTACGAATATTACGAAGTACTTCCATACCATCCATAACAGGTAAGTTTAAATCTAGAATGATCAAGTCATAACTTTCAGCTATAGCCATATTCCAAGCAGTACCACCATCAAAACATGTATCTACTTCATATCCATCAAGACGTAAACCCTTTGCGATTGTTTCACAAAGGGTGACTTCATCTTCAACCACTAATATTCTCATATGCAAAATGTTCCTTTCATACTATTACGAAATTGTCAGAAACTGAGTATATCTAAACTCAGTATAGCACATCCGTCTTGAAACAAGACAAGCAACCCATAAACCATATAGATGCATTTATACACGCATGAATCTGTATAAAATAGTAAAAATAAAATGTTAAATTTCTTAACACAAATTTTATATCTACTTTGTTATATTTTTCACGTCAGAAAGAAATTGAGTGTTAAGGAGGACGTATCAATGGATTTTATTAATAAATATCCAACACAAATAAGAATCGCAACACAGGCATTCTTAGTTGTATTATCAGTTGTGTTTATTCTGATTGGTGCTTCTCGTGGAGAAGTAGAAAGTGTATTCGGTAAAGCAATTCGTCTTTGCCTAGAGTGTGTAGGAATTGGATAGATATGACATCAGCTAAATCAAGAGCGTTTCTAAGATTCCTGAAGAGACGTAATACAATTCAGATGTTTGCGACATTCTTAACAAACATGCATATACCTAACTTTTTCAAGGGTGTTCTCTATAATGGAAAACTTAAGCAGGTATGTGTACCAGGCTTAAACTGTTATTCATGCCCGGCTGCTACAGGAGCGTGCCCAGTAGGTTCCTTCCAAGCAGTTGTAGGTTCATCAAAGTATAACTTCTCATATTACATCAGTGGAATTCTAATTTTATTTGGTGTGTTGATCGGAAGATTAATCTGTGGATTTATGTGCCCATTTGGTTGGTATCAAGATTTATTACATAAGATTCCAACAAAGAAGTTTAGTACGAAGAATTTAAGATTCTTAACATATACAAAGTTTATTGTTCTCGCTGTAGCAGTAATATTACTTCCAATCATTATGACAAATAAAGCAGGTATTGCACTACCTTACTTCTGCAAGTATATTTGTCCACAAGGTATCTTGGAAGGTGGTATTCCACTCTCTATCGCAGATAAAAATATTCGAGCAACATTAGGCGCATTATTTAATTGGAAGTTTACAATTCTCATTACGATTACAACTTTATCTATATTTGTATATCGTCCATTCTGCAAATGGATTTGTCCACTTGGTGCATTCTATGCATTATTCAACAAGATTTCAATCTTCAACTATAACGTTGATAAGAACAAGTGTGTATCCTGTGGTAAGTGTGCAAAAGTTTGTAAGATGGATGTCGATATTACAAAGAATACTGGTGACTTGGAATGTATCCGTTGTGGAGAATGCATTACTGCATGTCCAACCAAGGCAATCAGTACTTACTTAGCAATGAAGAAAAAGAGTGAAGCTAAGAATCAAAAAGTAGCAAA
The DNA here is from genome assembly GCA_938039295.1 of uncultured Solobacterium sp. Classification (GTDB taxonomy): domain Bacteria; phylum Bacillota_I; class Bacilli_A; order Erysipelotrichales; family Erysipelotrichaceae; genus Bulleidia. Next base: position 3,718 of record CALHUY010000031.1, on the reverse strand, counting down.
TAAGAATTTACAAAAGGCATAAAACAGAAAGAGGAAAAAGAAAATGAATTTGTTCAAGAGATTTACCCTAGTTGGTGTAGCAGCAGTTATGGCAGTTACATTAGCGGCATGCAACAACAAGAAAGAAGACAACGCAAATACAACAACTTCTACAACAGAAACAGCTGATGCACAAATGTTCCCTAAGTTTAAGGGAAAGGACTTTGATGGTAAGGATGTTGATGAATCCTTATTCAGCAAGAATGAAGTAACACTTGTTAACTTCTGGTTTAATGGTTGTGCAGCTTGTGTAAATGAAATGCCAGCACTTGAAAAGTTTAATAAGAAGTTAAAGGAACATGGTGCAGAATTAATTGGTGTAAACGTTGAAGCTGCTGATGAAGCAACACTAAAGGATGCAAAGGATATCCTATCTAAGCAGGGTGCTACATACAGAAACATCGTCATCAATGGTGGTGATGATGCGAAGGCTTACCTAGCTAAGATCTTCAGCTTCCCTACAACAGTTATGGTTGATAAGAATGGTAACCTCGTTGGTGATCCAATCGTTGGTAACTTAGAAGATGAAAAGAAACAAGAAGAAATCATCAAGATGATTGAAGAAGTGAAATCCGGAAGTGGTGTTACAACAACAGTAACAGAAGGACAGTCTGCAGGAGCAAATGATGAATTAACAGATCTTTATGCAAAGGAAAGCGAAATCTTCGGCAAGCATCAAGATATTTGGAATAAGGTATTCGCAACAATGTCCAAGGATCAGATTGAGCAAACACAGAGCATACCATATGACGAAGTATTAAAGAAACAAGTTGAAGCAAACAAGGCATCTTTCTCTGAGGAAGAATTAAAGACACTTGAAGAAGATATCAAGATGATTGCAGAGATTGAAAAGCAGATTGCAGAAGCAAGCGCAAAAGCTAGCAAATAACATTAACAATATATTGTGGTTTTCCCCATCTTTTCCCTGGGCTTATGTCCCAGGGTTTTATTATGGGGGGTAGTGTTATAATGTAATTACAGATAAAATCATAGGACTTTACGGATTTGTCAGTAAATGAAGAATCATTTGGAGGTGACTATGAAAAAGACGATTCCGATAATACTAATTACATTATTTTCATGTGCGCTAGCAGGTTGTTCTACTCGAAGACAAGTCAGTCAGGAAGTAACTTCGAGTAATGAAGTAACACAAGTTGAAGAAGAATCTGGGTATGCATACAAATTATCAGAACTACATGAAATTAATCAGAATGATTTAGTATCTTCTGATACATCACAGTTTTATGATATGGAATGCAATCCGATTAATCCGAGTGAGTTATCATTAAAACTTTATGAAAATTACTGGATTGATGATCAACAAATTTCTCTTAACGAAGTAATACTATCACCAATCCAAATTACGCCATCTTTTAGAGTAAAGACGGGTGAAGTGATTACAATATCTGGTACAGACGATACGACAAATCTTGAAAATGATAACGTTCAAATGCAGTCGTTATTGCAGAAGATAATTGGCTTCAACACTAAACTACAAATCTCTCTCGATTTAGAAAGAGTGCAGTATGTACCGGCTAGTGATCGCGTGATAACTTACTATTTCTATCCAATCTGTTATAGGGTAGAAACATTCAGTAATAAAATGGGAGCTCCATTAGATAACTTCTATACATTAAAAGGTGGTCATCAAGAAAATGGATTATTCTGTGATGGAATATATGAGGTACGTGCGGTAGAAGATATTCAATAACACTGAAAGAGTGGATAATTATGGTTCTTATATTACATTTAAATCATTAATTCTATTGGTACCCATCAAGACAAAATTGAATTAGAATATTTGTCTATTTTAGAAATAGGAGTATTCAAAATGAAAATAAAGGCAAAAGAGAGCACTAAATTATGTAAGTACTCTCTTTTCTATTTTCAGACTATTTCAGACGCACAGTGGCGGGGAGGAATCCCTGCCACTGTTTTTTTGTATTCTTGGCAAATTGGATTTTAAGCTTTAGTTATTGGAATCCATAACTCCATTTTGTAATCAGGACTATGCATATCACCTTCATAGTAATATTCAAAGTCAGGCTTTCCTGAGTGAACATAGCCATACTCGGGAAAGAATACTTCCATCGCATATTTCCATCCGGTATGAATGCAATCTGGAACACTTCCTGTTAACTCTACAACGGCATACTCTGCTTCATCAACTTCTAAAACATCTAGGCCCATGCTTCTTGCTTTGTCTACATCATTAACAATATAGCCTGCCATATAGTTTATTGTGCTTGGGTTTTCCACATCATGGCAAACGCCAACACTTTGACCGTTTCCCAAACTTGCAAGTTCATCGTGGCTATATTTTTCATACAGCTTATCCCAGACACTTGGACATAATGATGAATTAATGCTTTGTTCATTTACCCCTGCGACTGTAAAGGCTTGTTTCTTTTGAATTGTAATATTCATGCTTCTTCCTCCTCTTACACTGAGTGCTAATTGCACCCGTGAAACTAATTTAAATGGTTTCCCATTTCTCACCTCTGAAGGAGTAAATCCATGAAAATTTTTAAACGCAGTTCCAAATGAATCTGATGACTCGTATCCGAATTTGAATGCAACATCAATAATTTTTTCGTCCGTATCTCTTAATATTATGGCTGCTTCCGTCAATCTTCTGCTTCTCAAATAGTCTGAGAGTGTTGTTTCGGTTAGAATAGAAAACAAGCGGCTGAACATCGAATAAGAGTATCCGGATAACTGAGTTACTTTCTTTTCGTCAATTTCATCATCAAGAACTGTTTCAAGATAATCAATCGTATTGTTAAACGACTTAATAATATTCATTTTGATTCCCTCTTTCGTTCGGCATATTTTAGTATAGAGAAAGACTTCTTTTCTTACCCTACAGTATTCGTACGAATTTTATAGGTTTCATTTCATAGAAATTTATAGCTTGTTAAGTTCGATAAACTGAAGCTTGTTTACCTCATTTAGCTTTATTAGGTTTCTTTTCGTGCAATTCCGTATACATATCTTCCAGTAGTTCTGTAATCAAATCCGTATCCTCAAATCTGTCGAATACATGCATCAATGTCTTTGAACCTCCATCGGTTCGGTCACTTTTTATACACATGCATTTTCTTTGCGTATATCGAAAAATTCTGTAGGTTTTTTCTTGGTGTGCCAGACATGGCATATATCTTGGAGGTTGAAAGGTACCTCTAACCAAGGGATGTAGTCCCTAAGGTTTAGCCGAATTCAAGGGTGTCCATCGTGAGGTGGAATCTGAAGGAAGAACTAGGCAAACTGCTGGCCCGAGGGTCACGAATCTCAATTGAGGCTACTCATACGGATAAGCGTACAAAACAACGTAAAGTCCAAATAACTACAATCGTATGAGTGGTAAATGAGGCGGGTAGATGGCAGGAAAGATGTATGTCTTACTCTGGGAGGTCTTATCAGTGTCAAAGATGAGGTAGAGAACGCTACGCAGTTGAAAGACATAGTAACAACGAATGATAAGAAGTCAGCAGAGGCCATAGTAGCCGAGAGGTGAAGGGCCGAATCCGTAGGAGTATCCAAGTACAACCGGGAAAGGAGGAGCGACTGGAAATGGCAGAAAACCGGAAAGAAAAGGGCTGCCCACAAAAGGATCGTGCGGAACACGAAGAATATGCGGGAGCGTCAAGGTCGTTCCGTCGGATATGGGAGGAAAGGA
>CALHUY010000030.1 GCA_938039295.1 uncultured Solobacterium sp. | reverse complement strand
AGTAGCCACCATAACTTTCCCAAACCGATATTCCATGTCTATATTTTTTCGTATATGCAGCTATTATCTCTTCAGGTATAGTACTTGTTATCTGCATGGTACTTCTATCGTATCTTCTATATAAGCCTTCAATTACTTTTGTAGATACAAACTGCATGATGATTGAATATCCAGCACGCTCCCAACCAGAGACAAATCCAAAAATCCATAGTAAAATACAGTTATAGATAAATACATAAGTCCAAATACTCTTTCCAGTTTTATTGGAGACATATAGTGCAATAAAGTCTGTACCACCTGTGCTAGCATTCGCTACTAATGCAGCAACTATTCCCAGTCCATACAAAACGCCACCAATTACAATATTTAGTAAAACATCATCAAATAGAACTTCAAATTGAAATACTGTTAAAAATATTGACACGCATGCAAATTGCAAAGATGATAGAATTGTAAACTTTGTAGAAATTGATTTACCACATAATATCGCTACAGGTAAATTCAATATCACAATCATTAGTGAAACAGGAATCTGTAATCCATGCTGACTTCCTATCACATTTAATAAGATTGCAAGTCCCGTAAATCCACTTGACAATAATCCTGCAGGTCTAAGAAATGCTTTTAATGCATATGTTTGTAATAATGCTGAGAATATTACACATAGAATACTAAATAGTAATCGAACTGGTTGCTTATTTCTAAAATCGATGAGTTTTTCTTTCATCTATTTTCCTCATTATTTCTAATAATATTTTAATCAATTATCTCATTTATGGATATGTTTTGTTTTCCTACTATTAGGAAAATATTTTTCTACGATATCAGAGGTGCTCAATATGAACAAACGACAAGAAAAAATTCTTCATATTCTACGTGAAGAAAATAAATGGTTTACCGCAAATGAACTTGCCAAATTATTATCTGTATCCAATCGTACAATCCGTTCTGACATTGATACAATCAATAAAATTTATTCTGAGAAGCTGATCATCTCAAATCTTCGCAATGGATACGCTCTCATCGCAGAAAACTATAAAAAATTTCAATCAGAACGGCAAAATTTATTACAAAGTTCTCTCGAGAGAAACTTATTTATTCTAAAATCTCTTCTTTTATCACGTGACTCAATCTTTATTCCTGATTTATTGAATCAATTATATATCTCAGAATATACCCTTGATACACATCTAAAAGAGATTCGTAAACAACTAGCAAATTATCAGAATATCAAACTAAAAAAATCATCAAACTATCTAGTCCTATTAGGTTCCGAAAATGAACTACGTAAATTGTATAAACATTTGCTCATAGATGAAACCAAGCAGAATTTCTTAAACATTAATGAACTGTCCAATTTATATCAAACCTTTGATTTACTTAAATGTAAAAGTGAGTTTGAATCCTTACTCCAAGAGCATAGGTATGCAATTAATGCGAATGCGTTACCGTCTATCCTATTGCATATCAGTATCTCTATTGACCGTATTCTAAGTGGAAAATACATTGAATCAACATATACTAGTTCGAAGATAAACGAAGCTATCGAATATAAGATTGCCAAAGAATTCTATGAACGCATTGCTATATTGTACCAAGCGCATGTGATTGAGAGTGAAGTTATTCTTCTCGCATTATTACTAATGGGAAACAATCCTGCACAGATTAGCGATACGGAAATCTCTAACTATATGCCCGATGGGTTACTATGCAGTGATATTGTCAATGAATTGGTTGCTTTCATATATGGTCATCACGGCATTGACTTCTCCAATGACGACGACTTTAAACTCGGCCTTACACTCCATCTACAATCATTAATTGAGCGCAGTATTAGTCAAACATATACAACCAACTTATTTTTACAAGAAATCAAACGCAAATTTCCACTGATTTTTGAATTGGGAATAAGTACTGCAACTTTCCTTGCAAATAGATTGCGCATTAATATCAGTGAAGATGAAATTGGGTTCATTACTTTGCATCTTGGACTGGCATATGAGCGTATTTATCACTCTAAGAAACTTAGAGCAATTTGGATTTATCCGCTGGGTGAAAAAGTATTCTGTACACAGCGTAAAAAGATTGAAACAATCTTCTACGAATATATCGAGATTGTTAAAGTGTATTCATACTTCCAAGAAGAACTAATCCTTGCGGACAACCCAGACTTATTAATATGCTCAATACCATTGCGTCATAAGCTCTCAATCCCAACAGTTGAAGTTTCTCTACTTTACAATAAAGATGATGAAGTTAAGCTTTTTGAGATGATTCATGAAATTGAAATAACACGTACACAAAAAGAGTTCTACATAAACCTAAAAGGATTAATTTCAAAAGAGTTCTTCTATAATCATCAACTCTTTCATACACCACAAGAGATTCTACAGTTCATGTCAAAAGAACTTCAACAAGCTTCTATTGTAACTGATGCATTCTATCCATCTGTCATGCGTCGTGAAGCACTATCCCCAACATCATTTAATTTTAATTTTGCAATACCACACCCAATTGATTCATCTTGTCTTAAATCCGTAATTTCGATTATGTTATTAGATAAACCAGTACAATGGGGCAAATATGAAGTACAACTTATTTTCCTGCTTGCAATTGATAAACTTGATACCACAACACTCAAACCATTCTTTGATTGGATAGCTTCTCTTACAGAAGATTACGAAAAATTATCTCATTTAATATCAAGTAATACTTACGAAGAATTCATCAGTTATCTTATTTCATAAATTAAAAAGAAGATGTATCATGGACAAATCATCCTGTTTCATCTTCTTTTCTTGTATTATTAACGCATTTGAAGTCTTCAATAGCCCTGTAGGTACATGCATTACAATATCTGGTTACTCTAGTGTAAATCTAAATTTCTGCCAAGGCTTTAAGCCATCGACTATAAACAGTTCTTCATCACGAACATGTCCAACAACATTTGTTCGACCATCGTTATCCATATCTACTAATGCAATCTGCAATTCCCCTGCATATGTACCATATAGACTACTATCAATTAAGATATCTCCACGATGAATCTTCTCAGGTGCATTGAAAATATCGAATTGATGACCTCTATATGTGGTTCTACTCTTACTAGAGCGAATCATGCATGGATTCAAATCACCTCGGCTGAAATGTAACTCTTGCAGTACAATCTTCTTCTCTGTCTCTGGAATATTCGGCTCTAATGTAACCTTAAAATTCACAACATCTAGACACACATTTCTCAGTGCTTCTTTTTCCTCTTGACTAGGGAAGCAGTTAGCAATAATGATATCATCAATCAAATCTGTTGCGACGATATGCTTTAACTGAATATCAATTGGCATATGACGATGCATCTCCAATGTGCATAGTCCATCAGTTGTCGGCCATGGTCCAAAAGCACCTTTCTCTAATGAACCAATAAACGCCGCTGTTCTTAAACCATACTTTGTAAATTTCTCTGAACTCTTTAAGAAATAATCCAAATCCAAGCCAGAATGGTCGTGTGGGTAGAAGTTATGACACGCACACAATTGATAGCGATTTGGCTTATAATCCATAATTGTATCAATTGTATGTGTTCTTGAACTCATATTGATTTCAACTTTTAATCCATATGGATTATACGTCATAAGCGCTTCTTCAAATCCAGTAAAACCTCCATCCATACGGATACCGTCCGCATGGATATCATGGAAGAACTTTAAATCTGTATAGCTTACTCCTAGTTCTTTAAAGACTGATGGATTTACATCCAAAATAATTTCATAACCTAATTCTTTTGCGTAATCATGAATCTTAGTAAAATCTTCTTTTACTTCTTCTGCAGGTTTATTTACGGATAACAAGCAAGAGAAGATTCTTGTAGCACCTATTTCTCGCATCTCTTTAAGATACGCAAAAATCTCTTCTACAGTACTTTTCTCCGGATAAATCGAAACTCCTAATTTTCTCATGATTTTTCCTCCTCCAATGGATTTATTGGGATTTCTGCCATACATAATTTATATATTGTCCATGCATAAATTTTTGCACAACTTACTAAATCATTAATATTCACCCATTCATTTGGCTGATGGGCAATTCCATTTTGACCAGGGAAACTTGGCCCATATGGAATAATCGAATCACATACATGCGCGTAAGTTCCACCTGTTGTTGTCGTTGGCTTGGTCAAAGTATCTGTGGCTTCTTCATAGGCTTTCTGCATAGTTTTAACTAGCCAAGAGTCCTTATGGTGAAGTACAACTGGAGAATTAGATACTAGTTTCACTTCTGGGTCTGTTGCCTTGGGTTGAACCTGTTTTACGATTTTATCTATATCGCACGTTGGGTAACTCAGTGAGAAGCGAATCTTCATCTCACCAAAATGTTCATCCTTAACAGCAATCCCCAAACCTCAATCACTGCTCGACCACGTTCACCATAGATTGCAGGGAATTTATTATCTGGTGTAAAGCCTACTAAAGGTTTTTGTTCATGCTGAAGGAAGTACTTCATATCTTCCATCCCTGACTCTTCATTAGTACCAAAAATAATACGTAGTGCCGTTTTAGGA
>CALHUY010000029.1 GCA_938039295.1 uncultured Solobacterium sp. | reverse complement strand
CAATTCCTACATACAATGATTTGTGTATCACTTGAAGGGTCTTACAAATACTTCTTTCTTCACCCAAATAGTACCACTAACTCTATTTTTTACAATATGGTTTTTTACAAAATATAAATTAATTTTAGAAAGAAAAACTGTTACTTTTTTCTGCTAAATCATCTACTTTTCTTCCTTTTTTCAGATGTAATTTGAGTTACTTTTCATTACATTCTTTTACTAGTTCTCTAATGATTTCAAAGTTATCTTCATTATCTATCCGTGTCATTAAACTACCATAACTAAAGTTCTTAATCAGTCCTTTATTTTGGCTTTGATGTTTATCTAACACATAATAGTACTTATCTGCAAGAGGCTAATGATAGTGTAGATATTGAGCAACGTACACTATCACAGAACTAATCACTACTATAGTTAAAAATACAAGTTAAAGTGAAAACAAAAAATTATACATAGAAAAAGGAAACCCATTTAAGAGCTTCCTTTATGTAAGAATCTATTCGCCTTCTCTTCTCTTAAATCCTATGTCGATAATCGTAATCATAGAAATACTTAATAGCATAATAATCAACCAACCGTGAATATGGTCTGATGTCGGAGGTGTTCTTGGAATGGAGTTTGTAATGACATATCCATTATCTTGATCACCTGTCACTGTAGCTACATATCCTTCTATAGGACGTTCTTTTACCGTATATATAAATGTATTGCCATTTGTATCATTCTTTGGAAGATTCTCAAATGTCATACTCCAGTTACTACTAGAATCTGGAACAATAGTCTCATGTCCCACGTATTGTGGTAATTCTGTGCTACCAGCAATCGCACGATAGAGTTCTATATCGATACTCTCTGGTAGTCCACTTGAGCGAATATCTTTCCACTCTTTTCTTACACTAATGGAAGTTAAATCACGTTCTCCCATTTCTACTGTACCGTTGGAGCCAATACCTCCACCTCTTGTTAAGGAGTAGTTCCCAGATATAACAACTCTAGCAAGTGTTTCTGCATTTGTATCTTGTACGACATCTGTATGAAGACTTAGGTATTCATCATTGATAGCGAGTAGTTGTCCAGATAGTTGATTAAGTGGGACTTCATTTCCTTCATCATCTTTCCAGTTATAAGCTGTACCACCAAGCATGAGTGGTGATATTTCATAAGTAGGATCTCCACTATGTGCTCCATAATAGTTACTTGCAAGAATGTAGATTTCTTTTGCGCTTTCTGCCGTATTTGCGTATAAGGCAACACCATTCTTCAAATAAATCTTAGTCTTTGAAATTGGGCAGGAAGCGTAGCCACCACCTTCCATCTCTGCCGTATTATTTGTTATTAAGGCATTGGTTAATTTTAATTCACCATTTTGAAATGATGGAACCATACTATTAAATCCATTGACATAGATACCACCACCGCCAAAAGCGAAATTACCCTGTCCTGTTCCTGTCATTATATTATTTGTAATATATCCACCAGAAATTGTGGCAGTCGCATTTTTTCCAATAAAACCAGCTTGTACAAAAATTCCACCTCCACCAGTACCTGAACGATTATCATCAATCGTTCCACCCGTCATAACAAGCATATCTTTTCCATTAGATGCGGAGTTAGTACCAAGTGAAATCCCTCCACCCATCTCATCAGAACGATTATGACGAATCATAGCAGTACCACTAATCGTTGTAGTATTTGTACCATCAAGGTATGCAGACCAAGAAGCGATACCTCCACCTGCCGCAATCTTACTACCATCGCTAACTGCATGATTATTTTCAATCACACCACCAGACATATTAAAGTAAGCTCTACCACCTAAATAAATAGCACCACCCCAGTTTGCTTGATTATCGTGAATATATCCACCCGTCATATTTAAAGTACCAGCCTCAATAATTACCGCACCACCAGTACCGATATTGGAATGTCTTACTTCATTATTCTGCAGAACTGTTCCATCCTGTATTGTTACAATCGCATTCGCTACTCTAATTAAGGAATAGATAGAGCCAGTTGCAGTAATATTATCCTTATTTCCATCAACTGTAATATCATGGAAAACAGTATCTGCTTGAGTCTCTAACAAATAATCTGTAAATGCAGGCTCACGCTTTAAGATTGCATTTGTACCAGCCAATGTTATCTCTCCAAAGACTGGAACTGTACCAGTTACCCAGATTGTAGTAACAGTTTGATTTGTAGTTGCGATTTCCTTTGCCTTTTCAAATGTCTTTACTGCATTTGTGGCAGTACTGCCATCGTTTGTGTCATCTCCACTAACACCATCTAGATAAATTTCAGTTATTGATGGTGCTTGCAGTAATGTAAGAGTGTTTTCTGAAGAATCTGATGTTTCTTCAATGCCTTCATCCTCAGCATGTACTAATAGTAATGAAGAGCCAACTGAAAACACTAAAAGTGCTGCCATAATAACTGTGAACCACTGATACTTTTTCTTCAACATTCCTAGAATCATGATATCCCCCTCCACGATGTAGTTCTATTTATCATTACGTAAAATATTTATCATTCATTAAATATAGTATAGCCTATAAATGTATGATTTTTAAGTAATTGTTGAAGAAAACAAGTTTTATAAAATGTTTTATAGAAACAAATGAAAAAATCTTGTCTGTATATACAAAACAAGATTTTCATCATTTGATTTAAGCAATGTCTTCATCCGGCTGCTTTTCGTCGAAGTCTACAATCTGGCTATGTCCAGCTTCTACTGCTAGAGAAGCTAAATCATTCACGTTATGAATATAACTTCTTGCCATACTTGCTTGTAGAACCATTCCGATATTCAAACCAGCAACTACATCGATATTACATTCAGCCGCATACTCTTTTGCAAGAGCGCAAGCTTCACGATATGTTGTACTGTCCAAAACATCTGCCATGATAAGGATATTACCATTTTGCTTCATAGATTCAATTGCAGTACGTAGTCTATTAATGAATTGATCTACCGTCTCTTCTAATAGAAATGACACTGTTTCGTAATCTTCTATCTTTCCAGAAAGAATCTCAACTGCACTTGTTACACCTTCTGGAAATGTACCATTACCAGTAATAATTAGCCCTATCATATTATTCAATTCCATTTGGATTCATCTGTGTAAAGTTCCATGAATCCTTACACATCTGATCAATATTGTACTGTGCCTTCCAACCTAATAATTCAAATGCCTTTGTTGGATCTGCATAACATTCCGCAACGTCTCCTGCTCTACGTGGCAAGATATCATATGGTAAATCTCTACCACAAGCCTTGCTGTATGCTTGAATAACCTGTAATACACTATAACCATTACCTGTACCAAGGTTCACCTTTTCAACACCCTTGTGCTCTAATGCATAATTAACAGCTGCGATATGACCATCTGCTAAATCACATACGTGGATATAGTCACGAACACCTGTACCATCAACTGTATTGTAGTCATTACCAAATACACGTACCTTCTCAGTTACTCCAATCGCAACACGTGCGATATATGGTACTAAGTTATTAGGAATACCATTTGGAACTTCTCCTAAAAGTCCACTTGGATGTGCTCCAATTGGGTTGAAATAGCGTAATAACATAATAGACCACTCAGGATCAGACTTACTCAAATCCTGTAAGATCATCTCATTCATTAACTTTGTAGAACCATAAGGGTTTGTTGTGGATACTGGGAAGTCTTCTCTAATTGGACAGGATTCTGGAGAACCATAAACTGTCGCACTAGATGAGAATACAAGTGTCTTACAACCAGCTTCCTTCATTGCCATATATAGATTTAAAGAACCAGTAATATTATTCTCATAATATGTTAATGGAATTTCTACAGATTCACCTACTGCCTTATAGCCAGCAAAGTGAATGACTGCATCAATCTTATTCTCAGCAAAAATCTGATCTAATCCCTTGCGGTCTAAGATATCTGTCTTATAGAACTTTGGCTTTTTACCTGTTAATTTTTCAATACGGTCTAATACGACTTCTTTTGAGTTGTAAAGATTGTCTAGTACAACTACGTCATAACCTGCATTGATCAAAGATACACAAGTATTTGACCCAATAAAGCCAGTACCCCCAGTAACAAGAATTGTTTTCATTTTATTTTAATCTCCTCTACTTTATAAATAATTTGGAAATATCGTTCCATGTTGCAAATATCATAACACTGATTAGTAGTACCCAACAAATAATCATGATAGCAGTCTTTAATTTTTCATTAAACTGACGTCTTGTAATCCATTCAAGTACTGTAATAACAACCTGTCCACCATCTAATACTGGTAGTGGCAATAGATTGAAAATACCGACATTCAAACTAATTTGTGCTACTAGCATCATATATGCACCAAAACCAAGACTTGCGTAGGTCGCTGTTGCCTGATAAATTCCAACAGGACCAGATAATTGATTCAACCCCTTACCTCGTACAAGGTTTAATAATGCCTGAATGGTCATTGATGTAATAACTTGCATCTCAACTAAGCCATAATACCAACAGTTTAGAAGATTAATCTTAACCTGCTCTCCTGCTTTCGCACTAATACCAAACATGTAACTATCTGTTTCTTTGTTGTAGGTTGGTGTAACTTCAACCGTTAATGTTTGTCCATCACGTAGGATGGTAAAGGTTTCTGTACCCTTATTATCACCATTGAAGGCTTGAAACTCTAAGAATGTCTTTGGTTCAACGGATGAACCATCTTCTTTCGTAACCTTAATAATACGGTCTCCTGCCTGTAAGCCAGCTTGTTCAGCAGGGCTATTTTCTAACACCGTAGCAATGACGGGTTCACTTGATTTTGTAAATGTACCAGTATTTAACAAGAACATAGAGAAGATAACCCATGCAAGCAAGAAATTCATTGCGACACCTGCAAGCATGATACATATCTTCTTCCATCCAGAGGCGACCTCGTATGGTTTTTGGTCTGTAATTCTTCTTCCCTCAGGAACCTTTACATCAGGATAGGCTTCATCCCCTTCGGTTTCACCTGCCATTGCGACATAACCACCGATAGGTAATGCACGGATAGAGAACTTCGTCTCTTTGCCTTTACGTGTAAATAAAGCCGGTCCCATACCGATTGAGAATTCAAAACAATAGACACCAAATGCTTTGGCAACTAAGAAATGTCCGAATTCATGAATCGTTACGATGATGGAAAGTAATACGATAAATAAAATTGCTGTCATTGGTTTACTCCTTGTATTTGTTGATATGCGAAGTCTCTTCCCCAACGATCCGCATCAATTAAATCTTGTACTGTATTAACTGCTTGATAAGCTACAGTATGTACTGCCCTGATAACGATATCTTCAATCTGTAAAAATGATATCTGTTTATTTCTGAACGCTGCATTGGCAACTTCATTTGCGGCATTCATGACTGCTGGAAGATTACCACCCTTTTTACCAGCTTCATACGCTAGTGCAAGCAATGGAAATCTTTCAAAATCAGGCTTAGCAAAATGTAATGTCGCAACCTCAGTTAAGTCTAATGGCTTCTCTAAATCAAGTGGATAACGATGTGGCCATGTTAATGCATATTGAATAGGCAAACGCATATCTGGTGCACCAAGTTGTGCCATCACACTATGGTCTACATATTCCACCATAGAATGAATCACTGACTCCGGATGCATCACCACATCAATGCGATCATAATCAATATCAAATAAGTAATGTGCTTCAATGACTTCAAATCCCTTATTCATCATATCTGCACTATCGATTGTAATCTTCGCACCCATTGCCCAATTAGGATGTGCAAGGGCCTGTTCTACAGTAACGTCCTTTAGCTCTTCTCTTGTTCGATTGCGGAAAGAACCACCGGAGGCTGTAATGATAAGACGCTTTATCTCTTTATGTGCATTTCCCTGTAGTGCTTGGAAGATAGCGGAATGCTCACTATCAATTGGATATAAAGATAAACCGTATTCCTTGATAGCTTTATCAATCAGTTCCCCACCAACAACCAGTGTTTCCTTATTGGCAAGTGCGATGTGATGACCTGTTTGAATCGCATGTAGCGTAGGTAAAAAACCTACAAAGCCAACGAGAGCATTTACTAATAAATCATACTCTTTCATTTTCACAAGCGTAATCAAGCCTTCATCTCCAAAATAGAAATGAATATCAGGATATAAAGAAGATAACTCTTGCATATCTTTTTCTTCACATACGCAGACATGCGGTACAGAAATCTTCTCTAGAATTTCTTTTAAGATATCAATGCGATGTCCTACACTTATTCCAACAAGTGAAAACTCATCAGGATGTTGTAATACAACATCAATTGTTTGGGTACCAATAGAACCACTCGCACCCAATAACATCAAACGCTTCATTTTAAATACCCCATAAGATCATCAAACCATTAAAAGCCATCAAACAGAAAATCAATGAGTCAATACGATCAAAGATACCACCATGTCCTGGCAAGATATTTGAGAAATCTTTAATACCAAATCTACGCTTAATTGATGAGAAACTTAAGTCACCAATCTGCGCAACTGCAGGAATAATTAAACTAGCAGTAATTACAAGCTCTTTTGGTAGATATGTTGTGACGAATAGTCCCCATAACAAGGCACCAATTGCACCGATAAGGTAACCACCTATCGCACCTTCAACTGTCTTATTTGGTGAAACATGCGGAATTAACTTATGCTTTCCAAATAGAGAACCAGAAAGATAGGCACCTGTATCACAGAAGAAACAGCCAATTAATACAAAGATAATTGTTTGAAATCCCTTTGTGGCACCATCGTGATAAATAACAGAGATACAACGTAAACCCAAACCTAATAAAATAGACATCAGTAATGTATACGCCGTTAAATCACTGCTTTCATTTTTACGCAATAATTCTGTAACAAATAATACAATCACCCAAATCGCAAGAATTGCTGGAAACATTGAACGGTTGATATAGTACATAGCCATCACAGCAGCCAATGTCATCAAAGATAAGAACCAATGTTTCTTTTGGTCAGTTAACGATGCAATCTCAAGAGAACCTAATGCACTAACAAGAATCAAAAGTGCCTGTAATAAATCACCACCAAAATAGAGCGGTGGTGCTACAACAAGTATAATCACAAACGCAACAATTGTTTTTAATTTCATTTTAGACATTCTTAACTCCTCCAAATCGTCGATCACGATTTTGATATTCCTCTAGACAGCGTTTTAATACTTCTGGAGTAAACTCTGGCCATGATTCTGGCACAAACTCTAGCTCCGCATAAGCAATCTGCCATAATAAATAGTTCGAAATACGTTGTTCGCCACTTGTACGAATTAAAAGATCAACTGGTGGGAAATCCTTTGTCATCATGTATTGATCAAAGTCTTCCTCTTCTATATCTAGTGTAGCTTTACCATCCACAACATCCTGGGCGTACTTTCTAGCCGCAAGTAAGATTTCTCGTCTAGATCCATAGTTCATACAAATGTTGAGTGATAAGCCATGATTATCTTTTGATTCTTCCTCAGCATCACGTAATACCTTTTGTGTTGCCTTTGGTAACATATCCAATTCTCCAATAATACGCATACGGAAGCCTCTATCTAAGAACTCCTGCATATACTTCTTAAAGAAGAATGCTGGTAATTTCATAATGTAGTTTACTTCATCAGCTGTTCGTTTCCAGTTTTCAGTTGAGAAGGCATAGAGTGTTAGATATTCAATTCCCATCTCATCTGCCGCAATTGCGATGGTACGAACATTATCACTTCCAACGAGATGTCCTGCTGTACGAGGTTTTCCTTGTGCCTTGGCCCATCTACCATTGCCATCCATGATAATCGCTAAGTGTTTACATGTATTCATATCAATTCTCCACTAACTATCTTATTATACCTTTTTACTACAAAAAAATCAGCCTGATACACAGACTGATCATAAAGTATAACTTTGAGATTAAACCTTTAATACTTCTGCACTCTTAGCAGCTGCTAAATCATCAATCTTCTTAACATACTTATCAGTAAGCTTCTGAATCTCATTTTCGCAGTCCTTTTGAGTGTCCTCATCCATTGTTTTGTCCTTCTTTACAACAGACATTGCGTCACGGCGGATATTACGGATTTGAATCTTGCATTCTTCACCCATCTTATCAACCTTCTTTGTCATTTCCTTACGTGTTTCACCTGTTAACTGTGGAACTGTTAAACGTACAACTGTTCCATCGTTAGATGGTGCAATACCTAAGTCAGCTTCGTTACATGCATGTTCAATAGCCTTTAAGCTGCTTGGGTCATAAGGCTTAATTACAAGTGTACGACCTTCAGAAACGGATAAAGCCGCAATCTGGTTTAGTGGTGTTGGAGAACCATAGTAGTCCACTTCAACACGGTCTAACATCTTAACGTTAGCTGCACCTGTACGTACTGTATTTAATTCTGATTGTAGATGTTCGATAACCTTATCCATCTTTGCTGCACTGGAATCAACGATTGCGTATGCCATTATTACTTCTCCTCCTTATTAATGATTGTTCCAATCTTTTCGCCCTTCATTGCTTTGACGATATTATCCTTTTCATTCATGTTAAATACCATGAGTTCCATGTCATTGTCCATGCACATACTTGTAGCAGTGGAATCCATGACTTGTAATCCATTATTCAATAGGTCCATATATGTTAAATGTGTATACTTCTTCGCATTTGGATCCTTCTTAGGATCTGCACTATACACGCCATCTACACTATTCTTGGCCATTAAAATTACTTCTGCTTTAATTTCACTAGCTCTTAAAGCTGCTGTTGTATCAGTTGAAAAGTATGGACTTCCAGTTCCTCCACCAAAG
>CALHUY010000028.1 GCA_938039295.1 uncultured Solobacterium sp. | reverse complement strand
AATCCATTACAATTCCAGCAAGTGTAACAGAAATTACAGACTTATTCTATTTTGTGGATAACTGTAACCCAGATGTAGAAATTCATACACCTAAGGGATCAAAAGCAGAAGAAGTAGCTAAAACAATGGAACTTAAAGTAGTAAATGACTAAAGGGAATAGTATGAACAAAAAACTATTATCGGGCTTATGTGCAGGAATCATGCTTGTGGGTTTAGTAGGCTGTGGACCTAAGGAGCCAAAACAAGATACTACAACAAGTACATCTACAAACGAAAAAAAGGAAACTGAAAATAACACAACAACTACAACAAACAGTTCTGAAGTAACTGAGAAGAATTTTAAAGACTTCCCAGAGACAGATGAAAAGTACTTCACATATGAAGAATGGCAAGAAGGCTATGCTATTTATGGTTGTAGTTCAGAAGATAAAGTTATCAATGTACCAAAAACCATTAATGGAAAACCAGTCATTGCGATTGCAGAGCGTGGCTTAGCAAATAATCAAACTTGTGAGGCAATCGTATTACCAGATACAGTTAGAGTTATCTCTAAATCTGCATTTACTCTTGATGTAAATCTAAAATTTATCCATTTAGGTAGTTCTTTAGAACGTATAGGTGATAATGCATTCAACGGATGTAATTCCCTAGAATTTGTTAAGTTCCCAGAAGGAATGCAGGAAATTGGGATTAATGTATTTGCGAATGCAAAAGTAATTAAGTATATAGAAATTCCTGCAAGTGTAACAGAAATCACAGATGTATTTTATTTCACAGCAAGTAATAATCCAGATGTCGAGATTCGTACACCTAAGGGATCAAAGGCAGAAGAAGTAGCCAATAGTTTAGGACTCAAGGTTGTAAACAATTAATGCAGTATTAAAATTAGTATTCATAAAGAAAGATAGTGTAGAGAAAACTCTACACTATCTTTCTTTATTTCATAAATGTGCTGATATATCCCTGGATAAAGATCCACATGATGATAAGTGGAATAATATAGGTCACATATAGGCGTGCCCATTTAGGGAATTTGATGCCTGTTCCTTCATTTGCTTCTGCAAGGAAGTTACCAAAGCCCCATCCATATTTGCTTGTGCAGAATAGGAGATAGATTAGACAGCCAATTGGTAGTAGGTTATTACTAACGATAAAGTCTTCTAAGTCCATAATATTTGTGCCTGCACCTAACGGTGTAATGTTTTGCAATACGTTAAATCCTAATATACATGGTAGTGATAATACAATAATGACGATTGCGTTGATGAGTGAGGATTTCTTAACGGATACTTTTGTTAGATCAGAGCTAAAGCCAATCATATTTTGGAAGATAGCGATAACTGTTGAAAGAGCTGCGAAGGACATGAATAAGAAGAATAATGCTCCCCATAATTGTCCTAAGAACATGTGGTTAAATATATTTGGTAATGTCACAAATATAAGTTTTGGTCCTTGTGATGGTTCTACACCAAATGCGAAACATGCTGGGAAGATAATGAAGCCTGCCATGATTGCCACAAGTGTATCTAGTCCTAGTACGTGTAATGCTTCGCCAGCTAGTGTACGTTTTTTATCGATATAGCTGCCGAAGATTGTCATTGCGCCAATACCGATACTAAGTGTGAAGAAGGATTGACCAAGCGCTGCGAAGATAACTTTACCAATCCCCACCTCTTGAATCGCTGCGAAATTTGGTTTGAGGTAGAACTCGAGTCCTGCTTGTCCTCCTTTTAAGAAGATGGAGTTGATTCCTAGTGCTACCATTAAGATGAGTAGGGCAACCATCATCTTAGAAGTGATTTTCTCTACTCCGTTTTGTAGTCCTTTAGAACAGATACCAAAACAGAGTATGACTGTAATTGCCATGTAGATAAACATTGTAAGTGGTTGATTCATTAGGTTACTAAATTGTTCGCCAACTGCAGTTGCGTCTAAACCATTGAAGTCTCCACGTAATGTCTTGAAGAAGTATAGTAATAACCAGCCTGTGATAGTTGTATAGTACATCGCAAGCAAGTAATTGCCGCCCATACCGAACCATTTGTAGATATGCCACTTGGTTCCTTTTGGTTCTAATTCATCAAAGGCGAGAGCAAGACTTTTTTGGCTACCTCTACCAACTGCATATTCCATAATGATGATTGGTAGACCTAGTAATATTAAACATGCAATATAGATTAGTACGAAGGCTGCTCCACCATATTGTCCGACGATGTACGGAAATCTCCAGACGTTGCCTAAGCCAATTGCACAACCTGCGGATAATAAGATAAAGCCGAGGCGTGATGAGAGTTTTTCACGTTCCATAAGTTATACCCCTTTTAATAATGTCCTTATCATACCAAATTCTTTTAGAATTTTTATATATAAAATGTAAAAAATATGAAAAAAAGATATAGTTTTATGAAAATAAATACTATATCTTTTCAAAAATAATATTTTAAGTATTTATGCGGCTTTTTCAATCTTTTCGAAGTTAGCGCTATTTGTTAATACAACGATTACAGTATCTGGATGATTTGCGTCTTTGATCTTAGCACGGTCGAAAGTAATTAATTTATCACCAGCATGGATAACATCATCTTGTTTTACAAATGCTTCAAAGCCGTCGCCATTCATCTGTACTGTATCAACACCAACGTGAATGAGTACTTCTAAACCGTCCTTAGATTGTAATCCAATTGCGTGCTTTGTAGGGAATAACATCATCACTGTTCCATCAAATGGAGCGTAAACTGTTCCTTCTGTTGGGACAATACCAACGGATTGACCCATTGCTTCGCCTGCAAATACTGGATCTGGGATTTCACTTGCAGGAATAACTTTTCCCTTTACTGGAGATAGGACTGTACCTTTTTCTGTAGTGATGATAGTTTCTGCTGCAGTGGATGGTGCTGGTGTTGTAGTTGTTTGTGGTTCTTCTGTCACATCATCCTCGTGCCAGAACAAGAATGTTAGTATAAAGGATGTTCCGCCTGCTACAAGTAGTAGGATAGAATATGTGAGTGGATTTGAAGCGATGAGGAAGCCTGGAATACCTGTTACACCGTTGGCTGTTGCGCCAATTTGGAAGATAGCTCCTACAAGAGCACCAACTGCACCTCCAATCGCAGCGAATACAAATGGCTTCATCAAGCGTAGATTTACACCGAAGATAGCTGGTTCTGTAATACCTAGAGAAGCGGATAATGCGGATGGAATTGCAATTGTCTTACGCTTTGCGCTCTTTGTCTTTAAACCAACTGCTAAGCAGGCGCCAAATTGTGCAAAGTTTGCTGCAGAAGCGATTGGCATCCATGTGTTCAATGCGCCTGTACTAAGCATTCCTAATTCAATCGTGTTATACATGTGATGTAGACCCATGACAACAGTAATTGGATAGAGAGCACCCATTGCTAGCGCACCGATAGGGTTGGCAACGAGTACTGTTGCGGCAGATAATACCCATGTTTCTAGTGCCGCAAATACAGGTCCAATGATCATGAATGTTGCTAGGGCTGTTAATAGAACAGTTGTAAGTGGTGTTACGAATAAGTCAATCATTTCAGGGACAATCTTATGTAGTTTGATTTCAATCTTACTCATTACCCATACGGCAATCACAACTGGAATCACGTGTCCTTGGTAGCCCAATTGGTTTACTTGCCCAAGTGTATAGCCGAAGATATTGATGCCTTTACCAAATAGATACCAAACTTCATATCCGTTTGCGGCTGACCAACCGTTTGTTAGTGCTGGGTGAACCATCATAAGTCCAATAACTGCACCTAAGAAGATATTTCCACCGAATACATGTGCTGCAGATACCGCAACAAGTACTGGTAGGAATGCAAAGGATGTATTAGAAGCCATATCTAAGAATGCATACCAGTCTGTTGATGCAAAGGATGGGATAGCCTTACCTAACGCTTCTACAAGCCCCATCATTAAGCCAGCAGCTACAATCGCTGGTAAGATAGGTACGAATACATCACCAAGTGTCTTGATGAGTTGTTTCCACCATGGCATTTGAGAAGCTGCTGCAGCCTTAACATCATCCTTACTGCCACCAGTTACTCCGCTAATCGCAATAAATTCATCATAAACTTTATTAACAGTGCCAGTTCCGATGATAATTTGTAGCTGTCCACTGGAATTAAATACACCCTGTACACCTTGGATATTCTCTAACGTTTTTACGTCAACTTTACTGTTGTCCGCAATCACTAGACGTAAGCGTGTAGCACAGTGTGCAGCACTGATAATATTCTCTTTACCACCTAGTGTCGCAAAGATCTCTTCTGCACATTTTCTATAATTAAGTTCCATAAATTGAGCCCCCTTCTTTTTATGTAATAGCTCGGTTTTATTGTACATGAAAAATATAAAATAAAATACGTTGTGTTTCGCAAAGGAAAAAACATGAGTATCAATACACTCATGTTTATGTTTGTTTATGATCGATACGATATTGATTAGGTGTACTACCTGTATGTTTCTTAAAGAATGTATAGAAGTAATTTGAGTTTTCTAGACCGAGTTGTGCAGAGATTTCTAACGTGGATAAATCTGTATCGGTGAGAAGTTTCTTTGCTAGTTCAACACGGCTGATATTGATGTATTCTTTCATAGACATTTCATATTGAGACTTAAAGATTCGGTTTAAATAGGTAGCGTTATAATCCATAGAGTCCGCAACACTATCTGCAGTTAAGTCTGTATCACATAAATGCTCATCAATATATGCCTTCGCATTTGATACAAGATCAAGTATCTTTTCTTCTTTCATATTTGTAAGATACTGACTATATGCATGCATGAGATTTAGGATATATGAGTTAATCTCTTGGATATCTGTAATTGTATTGAGCTTATTTTCAAACTGGTAGGTTGGTAAGCTTGATATGGATGCGATAGAACGAATACGATCACGTAAGCTAGAATATAACTTTGTATAGAAGAATAACAGCGAATTGTAATGCAAGGATTTCATTAGATTAAACCACTCTTGGAAGGATATTGTTATTTCTTCTTTGCGACCATGCTCGAGTGTATATAGTAATTGTTGTTCTGCTTCTTGAATTGTAGAGAAATTTGTCATGAAATGTGGCATATCAGATTCTGTATAGAAGAATTTAGTAGAATCTAAGATACGTAGGTAATAGAGTTGGGATAGTTTTTGATACGAGGTATATACTCTTGAGAAAGGTTTTGGGTCACCGAGGAATACCTTAATGTGATGTGTTTTCGCATAATTAGAAAGCTCATCAATATCTACTGTATTTGAGATGACGGTATGTAGGTTGTTAATGGTGTGTACTTCTTTATTGTCACCAAATAATGTAAGGATATTTTTGTTGGTTAGATTATCTAAGATACAGATGTAGATGTCACTTGTTGTGTCAAAATCCAAGTTATTTCTTAATAGAGGAAGCTTTTGATTCATGAGTAGTTTTGTAAGATAGTCTTGTTTGGCTTTATGTGTCGCTTCTTCCATCTTATGTTGTTGGTCATGGATCCAAAGTGTAACAGCGTTATTTACACTATTTTTAGAAGATGATTTAAGCTCAAACTTATCCATGATTTCATAGAGAGGTGTGTAGTAATACTTATTGATGAAATATCCTAGAATTAAGATTAGGATGAAGGTAATGACAATAATCTCTAAAAATAATGGAAGATACGAAGAAATACTACTGATGATAGTATTGGATTTAACCTGTTTGATGATATATAAACTATAGTCCTGTTGGTAAGAGTAGAAGTATACATAGTCACCGATGGTTTTGAAGTGACTATCATTATCGGAAGTAAAGTCTAGGGTTTCAATCGGTAGACTAGAATCTGCAGTCGAGCTGAAAAACTTATCCATTTCTGGTTCGTATATAAATTCAGTAGCCTCTGTATCTCTAAATAGAGAACGATTGAATAAATAAGCGTCAATATTTACAACCATGGATACTTGTGTATCTCGAAAATCCGTAAATTGTAATGTATAAACCCATACGTTTTTTGATAGTTGGCGTAGACGCAATAAATGACTGTTAGGCGTAAAAGCATCCTTGTCATGAAATTGATCTAAAACGGATGAACCTGAACTGGTTGTATATACCGTATTCGAAGCTTTGTTTAATAGGTAAATAGAATGAATAAATGGGTTTGTACTATCTAAAGCATGTAAGGTACGTAGGTATTTTGTGGCTTGTGTTGGGGATAAATCTGTTGCGTTACGTAAACTGATGGCTTCACTTGAATAGAAGGTATTATATGCTGCATAACGAACAGTATCTAAGGAGTGTGCCATCAGATTCTTGAAGTTTTCTTGTGTTTTAATGTGATAATCAATCAAACTTTTCTTTTTTGAGTCATTGATACTCTTAAACAACAATAGAGTTACGAAGATGAAAAATAATGCGATAATCAGAATCAATCGCTTTCGTAATCTATCAATACTGTTCTGTAATTTCGTAGATTCATTCATAAGTAGGCACTTTTCTAGATATTTAAATAATTGATATTCACATAATATCACAATTTTTAAGTTTTAAATATGCACCAGTCTTCCTACAATATGATTAGTAAGTGAACTCAGGAGGAAAGAAATCATGAAAAAATTTTTCTTACTACTTGCGGCATCCGCAATGTTAATTGGATGCACAAACAAACCTGCATCAACTTCCACTACAACAACTGAAAATACTAACTCAGGTGGAAAGTCAAAGGTTATGTTGTACTCCTCATTAAAGGAACAACAGTTAGAAGCTTTAAAGGAAGGATTTGAAGCTGCTCACCCAGAATATTCTTTAGACTACTACGCAGCTGGCACATCTAAGGTTGCGACAAAGATTGCAACAGAAAAGCAGTCTGGTCAAATCGCAACTGACTTAGTATGGATTGGTGACCCATCCAACTATGTAACTTTCAAGGAACAGGGAATCTTAGAAGCTTATGAATCACCAGAAGCTGCTAGTATCGACGCAAAGTTCAAGGATCCAGAACACTTCTACACAGGTGCACGTCTTGTCGTTATGGGATTAACAACAAACACAAACACAGTTCCAGAAAACGAAGTTCCAAAGACTTGGAAAGACTTATTAAAGGATGACTTCCAGGGCCAGATCGTTATGACAGACCCAGGTGAATCCGGAACAACATTCTACTTAGTGGCTAGCTTGATGAACAATCCAGAATATGGTGTTGAATTCTTCGAGAAGTTAAAGGAACACGGCGCTGAATTAGAGTCTGGTACAACTTCTACACATACAAAGGTAGCAGCAGCTGCTTATAAGGTTGCAATTGGTGTTGACTACGTTACACAGTCTCTAGCAGATAAGGGTTCTACAATTCGTTTCACATATCCAGAAAAGGATCTAATCGCTGTATCTAGTCCAATCGCATTACTCAAAAACTCACCAAACCCAGAAGGTGGTAAGGCTTTATATGACTACATCCTTTCTAAGGAAGGACAAGAAATTCTTGCGAAGAATGACACAATGCCAATCCGTGGAGATGTTAAGAAGGAAGGCACATTGTCATTAGATGAGATTATCGCTCGTGCAATGGTTGCGGATGATAAGGCAATCGCTGAACAGAGTGCAGAAATCTTAGAGAAGTTCGACAAGATTTTCAAATAAACAACTAGGAGAAAACCATGGCAAAAGTACAATTTAACGATGTATCTTTTAGCTATGGAGACAAAAAGATTATCCAAAACCTATCATTAGAAGTAAATGATGGCGAAATTATGGGTGTAATTGGACCCTCAGGCTGCGGTAAAACTACATTGATTAGACTTCTCTGTGGTTTTATCAAGCCTGAAACAGGGTCCATTTTTATTGGAGAAACTTGTGTCTTCGACGCTAAAAAGAGAATTAATATCCCACCAGAAAGAAGAAATATTGGTGTTGTTTTCCAAGACTATGCGGTATGGCCACATTTAACAGTATTGGAAAACGTAAAGTATCCATTAAAGAAGAAGAGAATGGATAAGAAACAAATGCAGGAAATCGCAATGAATGCGCTCAAGCAGGTACAGATGGAAGGCTATGCAAACCACTTACCATCACAGTTGTCCGGTGGACAACAGCAGCGTGTAGCGATTGCCAGAGCACTTGTATCATCAAAAGAATTAATCGTTTTAGATGAACCAATTACAAACTTAGACTTGAAACTACGTCAAGAGATGTTAAAGGAGATTCGTGAGATTCAGGCAACGATTGGTACAACAATCGTATATATCTCACATGACCAAGAAGCTTCTTTAGAGTTATGTGATCGTCTTGCGATTATGGATCAACAAGGTAACATCCGTCAGTTAGGTAACGACTACGATATCGTTATGAAGCCTAAGGATCGTTATATCTTTGAATTCGTAGGTATTTCTAATTTCGTAGATGTTGTTACGAAGGAAGATGGCATCTATATTAATACGCAAAATGGTTTTGTGAAGTTAGATGAAAAGTCTGCACTCGAAAATCCTACAAAGGCATATCAATTGGCATTTAGACCAATGGATGCAGTATTTGATAACGAAAGTCTTATCAAGGGTAAGGTAGTAACAGAAACTTTCCTAGGAAATATTACAAACTACTTTATTCAATTAGGTGATAAACAAATCCGTCTTCAACAATCTGCTTTAGATGTAATGAAGTATGGTAAGGCAAAGGAAGGCCAGGAAGTTGGCTTGAAGTTTGTTCGTAAGTTCTATTATGAAAAGGAGGAGGCATAATGTTTAAGCGTAAAACGTTAAATAATGATTTAGCTGCGTTAGACGGTCGTAAGTTTTCTTTAGATAAAATTATGATTATCGCAAGCTTTATCATTCTTGCGATTATTGCAATCGTTCCAGTTGCCTCCATTATCGTGAATGCTTTATTCGTAGATGGAAAACTAGCATTAGATAGTTTCTTCAAAGTTCTATTGAATAAAGAAAATATCGGTGCGATGTGGAATACAATCTCCATCGCATTCTGGGTAACAATTTTCGGTACTATCATGGGCTTGTTCTATGCATGGTTACTAGGACGTAGTGATATTCCTATGAAGGGATTCATGCGTGCATTATTTAGTATTCCATACATGTTCCCTCCATTCTTTGGAGCCATGGCTTGGGACTTATTGTTATCGGGTAGAGGTGGATATTTAAATAACTGGTTAATGTCTACATTCCACTTAACAAAGGCACCTATTAATATTAACTCCATCTGGGGAATTATCTTCGTTGAAGTTTCTTACTACTTCCCATTTGTATTCATGCAGGTAGTAAGTGCATTAGAGAGAATGGACCCAACACTAGAAGAATCTGCACGTATTGCTGGTGCTTCACAGGGATATGTTATTCGTAAGATTACATTACCACTTGTTAAGCCTGCAATTTCATCTGGTGCGTTATTGATTATGATCTCATCATTATCACACTTCGGTGTTCCTTCTATCTTAGGATTCTCACAGAATATCTACACATTACCAACACGTATCTTCCAGCTCATTAACCGTGCAGCTGGTGACTTCCAGGGTATTCGTGAAGCGACAATTCTATCAATCTTATTAGTTGTTGTTGTATCTGTAGCACTAGTATTACAGAAGGCTATCTTGAAGTCTGGAAGTTATGACATTATCAAGGGTAAGAGTATGCGTCCAACCGTAATTAAATTACGTTCCGCTAAGATTCCTCTCTTGATTATTTCTATCGTGACATTAGTTATCATCGTAGTAGTTCCATTAGGAATGATCTTCTTAGTTGGTCTATTGAAGTCTTACGGTTTACCACTTGTTCCAAGTAACTTTGACTTCAGTAACTACACAAATATCTTATTCAACAACAAGATGGTTCGTGATGGTGTATCTAATTCCTTGATCCTAGCAGTAAGCTCAGGTATCTTCGCAATGTTACTAGGTGTAATGATTGCTTATGTAATCATCAAGATCAAGCCAAAGGGAAAGGGTGCTTTGGAATTCTTAGCTACACTTCCATACTCTTTACCAGGAACAGTACTTGCAATCGGTGTCATTCTTGCATGGTCTGGTAAGATTTTAAATATTAACTTATATAACACATTGTGGATTATCTTCATTGCATATATTGCACGTTACTTGTCATTCTCTATGAACGCAGCTTCTGCTGCCTTAAGACAGGTACACCCATCCTTGGAAGAGGCTTCACGTTCTTGCGGTGCTTCTCATACAGAATCCCTCAAGGATATTACACTTCCACTCATCCGTCCTGCGATGTTATCAGGCTTCTTCCTAATCTTCTTGCCAGCAATGCGTGAATTAACAACAAGTTCACTCTTGTATGGACCATATACAAGAACATTGGGTGTAGCTATCTACATGTTACGTAGTGATGGATATATTACACAGGCTTCAGCACTTGCAACTCTAACAATCTTATTGATTGTCGTTGTAAACTGGATTATCAACTTTATTACGAAGGAAAGAAAGGGCGTATAAGTATGAATCAGATTGAATTAATAAATGTAAGAAAAGACTATACGACCAAAACATTAGGTACAGTGACAGCAGTAAATAACTTCAACCTAACGATCAAGAAGGGTGAATGTTTCTCGTTCTTAGGACCTTCAGGATGTGGTAAGACAACAACTCTACGTATGCTTGCAGGTTTTGAAGATTTAAGTGATGGTGAAATTCGTTTAGAGGGTAAGGTTGTATCCAATAAGGCGAAGAACTTATACGTTCCACCTGAACACCGTAACTTAGGAATGGTGTTCCAGGCATTCGCTGTTTGGCCACACTTAAACGTATTTGATAACGTAGCATTCCCTTTACAAGTTCAAAAACGTCCAAAGGCTGAGATTGAAGAGCGTGTAAATCTAGCTCTCAAACAGACAAACTTATTAGAACAAGCAAAGGTATTCCCATCTGATTTATCTGGTGGTGAACAGCAGAGAATTGCGTTAGCACGTTCTATCGTTGTTAACCCTGGTATCTTATTATTAGATGAGCCTCTTTCTAACCTTGATCCAAAGTTAAGAGAGAGTATGCGTTTTGAAATCAAGCGTCTACAAAAGGAATACAACTTCACAATCGTATTCGTAACGCATGACCAGTCAGAAGCCTTAGCGTTATCTGATCGTCTACTTGTAATGAACAAGGGTGAAATTATCCAAATCGGCACACCACAAGAACTCTATAACAAGCCAGTAAGTTTATTCGTACATAACTTCTTAGGTGAATCTAACTTCACAAAGGTTGAGTATAGAGATGGCAAGGTTTATGCTGACGGTGATACAACACAACCACTACCATGTGATATCAAACACATGGATAAAGCAGTGAAACTTGCGACTAGACCAAGTGAGATTGAAATCAATCATGAGTCTGGCATCAAGACGAAGATTACAAAGCGTATTATCTTATCTGAATATACAGAATACTATGTAAGTTTAGGTATACAGGAATTAAAGATTCAAGCACCACACCATCAAGTACTAGCAGTGGGTGATGAATGTTATATCCGTTTAGTAAACCCTGTATATTATGATGCGGAAGAACGTAATCTAACACACGCTGAATAAACATAAAAAGGAGTGAAGTATCACTCCTTTTGTTGTGATTATCTACTGATATTAAGTGCTAGAGCACCGTAAATACCTGCTTTGTTACCAAGCTTTGCTTGATGAATTTGTACACCATCAAAGCCAGGAATAACATATTTTTGATATACTTTCTTTATGTTGTTAAATACATATTCTTGTTCGAGTATACCACCACCAAGAATGAATAGTGGTACGTTATATACGTGTGTTAATGAACATAAACCAATCGTAATTTGTTCAATCCAAGCATCTAATACTGCTTTGATTTCAGGCTCATCTAAGTGCTCAAATAAGACTCTTCCATTTGTAATGCATGGATTAACTTGTTGTGCATTTTTGATAAGTGTAGTTGTAGATGCGAGAGATTCGTAACTGCCATCCCATGGTTTATTGATTATTGTAGATTGCAATATCATACCACCTAACATCACACCTGCAGATTTACCTGCTCCATAGTATGGATGACCATTTAGGTATATACCTCCACCTATGCCAGTACCGTAGGTTAGACAAATGAAATCTTTGTAGCCTTTGCCTGCGCCATATTGGTTTTCACCACGAGCTGCGGCGTATACATCATTTTCAACTGTAACTTTGACATGGAATTCATCTTCGAATCGTTTCTTTACTTGCATGCCGGTATAACCTGGCATGTTTTCATTTGCGTAGTGGATAGAACCATCATCGTTATTTACCTGTCCACAGGTACTAATACCGATGCCATCACACGGCATATATTGTTTGATAAATGTAATACAGCGATCAATGACATCTTTTGCGCCTTGTTTCGCAAGCGTTGGAATTTCTGCCTCCTGTACGAGTACTTCATCTTCAAAGATTCCCACTTTGATGTTTGTGCCACCGATGTCTAGAGTAATAATCTTACGCATCTAAAGCCGCCTTAAACTTCTTTGTAATTTCAAGTGGTCTAGTGATTGCGGAACCTACAACGACAGCGTGTACACCAATGTCCATCGCATGACGGCACTGTTCAGGTGTTGAGATATTTCCTTCCGCAATAACAGGTTTTCCACACTGTTCTACCAGTGTCTTAATCATTCGGTATGGTGGTAGGCTGCAGCCCTTTGTGTACTCTGTATAGCCTGCCATCGTTGTGCCAATTAAGTCAAAACCAATCTCTGCCGCATGCATGCCTTCTTCAATGTTGGAACAATCTGCCATGAATAATTGATCTGGATATTTTTCACGTACTGCCTTGAAGAAGGTATCTAGGTCTAATTGACCAGAACGTGTACGCTTTGTGGCATCCATGGCTATGATTTCAACACCAATTTCGACTAACGCATCAACTTCCTTCATTGTTGGTGTGATGTATACATCCGGTGCATCTTCATAGTCGATTTTGATAATACCGATCACTGGTAAATCAACTGTCTTTTTAATCTCAATGATATCCTCTACGCTATTAGCACGAATTCCTTTGGAACCACCTAAATATGCGGCATAAGCCATTCTGGACATGATGTAACTGCTATGTAATGGCTCGCTAGGTAATGCTTGGCAAGAGACAATTAATTGTCCCTTGATTGCGTCTAAAATCTGTTTATTTTTTTCGTTCATATGTTTTTACTCCTGATAGTTTCATTGTATACACCTCAAAGAGTATTTGACAATCTGTTCTTTTTGGGGCATAACTAAAAACAAATACAAGGATGGAAAATTATGGAAACGAAAATTCAATATGGCGCAAGAGAGCTAAAGGTTTTAAAAACCTATGATACTGTCATTGTCGGTGGAGGTAGTGCAGGTAGTTCTGCTGGTTATACTTCAGCTAAGAATGGCTTTTCTACATTGATTATTGATAAGGCGATTCGATTAGGTGGTAGTGCTACAAATGCACTTGTAACACCAATGATGCGATCCTTTACAAATCATCATCAGAATTTCTATGATCTTGAAAATGAGATGAAGAAGTATGGTGAAACACGTGACCAACACGGAACTGCACAAAGATGGTTCTCCGCCGAGGCAATGGCAGATGCATGGGAAAGTCTTTATACAAGCTGTGGTGGAGAGTTACTGTATGATGCCTCTGTTTGTGATGTGATTTTAGAAGATCAAAAGATTAAGTATGTTATCGCAAATACGATTGAAGGCTTAGTTGCGATTGGTGGAAGACAGTTCGTGGATGCTAGTGGTGATGCAGTGCTATCACGTCTATCTGGTGTAGAAGTATTGTGTGGTGATGAAGAGGGGAATAACCAGATTACTTCACTACGCTTTGAGGTAGGTGGTATCGATATTGAGAAATATCGTGAATATGTATTCTCACTAGATGATACATACAGTATTCATCGTATTAAGGGTGACCAGTTTGAATCAGCGATGGTAGCTGGTAAGAACTTTGCGATGGAGCCACTATTCCGAAAGGGTGTAGAGGCAGGTATCCTGATTCCACAGGATTTACACTATTTCCAAAACTTTACAATTCCTGATAAAACAGGAGTAATGTCATTTAATTGCCCTCACCTAGTGGATTTAAAGAATAATACGCATGCGCTAGAGCGTTCCGCTGCTATCGTACATGGTCATCAATGTATCCGTCGTCTTGTTCGTTTCTTGAAAGAAATGATGCCAGGCTTTGAAAACTGTTATTTAGTACAGGTGGCGAATATGCTAGGTGTACGAGAATCATGGCAGATTGTTGGTAAACTTTTGATGCATGAAGAAGACTATCCAAGAAAGGCTAGATACGAAGATGCAGTAGCACGTGGGGATTGGTATATCGATGTCCATTCCGCAAATAAGAGTTTGGTACACCAGATTTCTTATCAACCAGGTGATTACTATGAAATTCCATATCGTGCGATGGTCACAAATGAAGTGGAAAATCTTGTTGTGGCAGGAAGATGTATCTCTACAACGTTCTTGATGCAGGCAAGTGTTAGAATTATTCCAACCTGCATTGACATGGGTGAAGCTGCAGGCATGGCAACAATTCTAGCAAATCAAACAGATACCCCACTAAATGCACTAAATGGTAAAGATATCGCAGAAAAGTTAGGTGAATATCGTTAATTAAAATCAAGTACTCTATCGGTAGAGTACTTTTTTATGCAAAATAAGAAAGCGTTTACAAAATCCTATTGCATTTCTTAAAAGTTAGGTGTATTTTAAAAGTACGATTTATTTCGGAGTCCGAATTAAAGGAGCTTGCATGGGGAAAACAGGATTAAAAGACATTAAAAATCAGAATACCAATTTAATCATGCAACAGATCATGCAAGCAAGGAGTATTTCACGTATCGAGCTTGCACAGGAAACTGGTTTATCACCAAGTACTGTTAGTTCAATTGTTGGTGATTTGCTAGGCAAAGGTATCATTGTGGAAACCGGTACGCAGACTGTAGAAAAGGGTAGAAGCCGTAAAGACTTATCTATCGCTGCAGATTTTGGAAGTGTTGCCGTATTTGAAATTAGCAGACGTTCTGTCTTCTTCTGTCTTTTCGATATGTGTCTAGAAACGCTTGTCTCAACATGCATCACAAAACAGAGAGTAACAGGTAATGACTTGTTTGAACTACTTGTAGAGACAGTAAACGATTATGTGGATTATAACATTCTTGGTGTTGGACTATTACTTCATGATGATATACAGCCAAGTGACTTGAACACCATCTATGATACAGGATACGCATCTGCGACAATTAGTTTGGAGAATGCACTCAGTAGCCAACTACATATTCCAATCAGTGAAGAAACATGTAGTAGCTTTACAATCACAAATGCATTCAATGAAGAAACACTGCATGAAAATGTAAACTGTGCACATGTGATGGTTGGTGAAAAAGTATTTACAACGATTACAATCGATGGACAGAAAGTTCCGCTACGCTCTGAATTCTGTAAAGAATTATTATCAGAAAATACAGGGACAAAGGAAGTTAATCAACTACTCAACATGTTATGTACGATGTTTGATATCAAAAAGATCTTCATGATGGGTACGGACTTTCAGTTCTATCAGAAACTCAAACTTCAAAATAAACATGTGGAACTGATACAGGTACACACAGAAGATACGGATGCTTTATCACCACTTATGGCTGAGAAAGTCAGAAATGAATTGTTATTTGTTTAGGAACTAACGACAACAGTCGTGTTCATATAGGAAAGGGGAATTTGAATATGCTTCAAGGTATTTTAATTATTTTAGCCTTTGTTATCATCGCAGCATTGATGATGACAAAAAAGATTCCTACATTACTAGCGTTACCTTTAATGGCAGTTGTAATCTGCTTGATTGCTGGTGTTCCAGCAATTGGTGTAAACGCTGATGGTGTAGCAATCGGATGGTTGCAGGCAGTTCTAGAAGCTGGAACTGTTCGTATGGGCGCAGCTATCATGGCGGTTATTTTCGGTTCATGGTTAGGTCAATTAATGAACAAGACAGGTATTACAGAAAATATCATTAAGAAATCCGCCGAATTAGGTGGCGATAAGCCATTAGTCGTAACACTGATTCTCTGTGTTGCGGTAGCTTTACTCTTTACAACATTAAGTGGACTTGGTTCAATCATCATGGTTGGTTCTATCGTATTACCAATCTTGATTTCTATCGGTGTTCCTGCTTTATCAGCAGCATCAATCTTCTTAATGTCATTCACAACAGGTTTAACATTCAACATTGCAAACTGGAAGATGTTTGCAGGTATCTTCTCACTTGAAATCGATCAGATTCGTAACTTTGAGATTTACCTCATGGCAGCTACAGCAGTAGCTACATTAATCTTGATTTTCGTTGAATTCAAGAAGAACGGTATCAAGTTTGCATTCTCAGCTCCAGCTAAGCAAGAAGCTAAGACAACACAACTAACTGGTGTTAGAGGTGGACTAGCAATGTTAACACCATTAATCCCAATCGTACTTGTTGCAGGTCTTAAGGTTCCAGTTTGCCCTGCATTCATGGTTGGTATTGCATGGGCATTACTATTCACATCAACATCTTTCGCAAAGGCAATGAACACACTTACAAAGACATGCTATGACGGTATCACAGATGCTGGTCCAGCAGTGATCTTGATGGTAGGTATCGGTATTCTTTACTTAGCAGTTACACACCCAATGGTAAAAGAAGTTCTCAATCCATTCTTATTAGCTGTAACACCTAAGTCTATGGTTACATACGTCCTATTCTTCTCACTACTTGCGCCTTTAGCACTTTACCGTGGACCAATGAACTTATTCGGTTTAGGTTCTGGTATCGCAGCGTTAATTATTGGTTTAGGAACATTATCTCCACTAGCAGTTATGGGTGCATTCTTATCTGCTGAACGTATCCAGGGTTGTGGTGACCCAACAAATACACAGAACGTTTGGACAGCAAACTTCTGTGAAGTAGATGTCAACAGCATTACACGTAAATTACTACCTTACCTATGGGTAATCGCAGTATTTGGTGTAGTATTATCAGCCGTATTATTTTTCAATTAAATAAAACTGAAGGGTGCTTATTCTTTAAGTACCCTCAGTTATTTAAAATGAGTACAAGTTTAACTTGTGTTGATTTTAGATAGTCATTTGAGGAGGGTATATGAAAGTTCGTATTGGTATTGACGTAGGTGGTACATTTACAGATGCGGTTGCAATTAATAATGAAACATATGAGTTGATTGGAACAGTTAAGATTCCTACAACACACTTTGCACCTGAAGGTGTAGCAGCAGGTATCGTTCAAGTATTACACAAGATTATGGAAGAATATAACATTCAACCGGATGATGTTGTATTTATTGCTCATGGTACAACCCAGGCAACAAACGCCTTACTAGAAGGTGATGTTGTAAAGGTAGGTGTTGTAACACTTGGTAAAGGTTTACAAGGTGCAAAATCAAAGAGTGATACAACAATCGATAACATCGAACTCGCAAAAGGAAAGTATCTCTACTCTGAAAATGAGTTTGTAGATACTTCTGATCCATCTAAGATTGATGAGGCAATTATCATTGCAATTAAATCTCTACAAGCGAAGGGATGTAAGAGTATCGTTGCTGCAGAAGCATTCTCTGTTGATGATCCAACAAATGAAAATTTGGTAATTAAACATTGTGCAGAACAAAATGTTACATCAACTGCGACAAATGATATCTCAAAGTTATATGGTCTAAAGATTAGAACACGTACAGCAGTTGTAAATGCTAGTATTATGCCTAAGATGTTAGAAGCTGCCACAATGACAGATGAATCTATCAAGAAGGCAAGCATCAAGAACCCACTAATGGTTATGCGTTGTGATGGTGGTGTTATGACGGTTGACGAAGTAAGAAATCGTCCAATCCTAACAATCCTATCAGGACCAGCAGCTGGTGTTGCGGGTGCTTTGATGTATGAGAAATTAACAGATGGCATCTTCTTTGAAGTTGGTGGAACATCAACTGATATTTCATGCGTAAAAGATGGTAAGGTTATGATCAAGTACGCTGAAGTTGGTGGACATAAGACATACCTAAACTCTCTTGATGTACGTACTGTAGGTATCGGTGGTGGTTCAATGGTAGAAATCAAGGATGGTAAAGCTATTAACATCGGCCCAAGATCTGCACATATCGCAAACCTTGAATATGAAGTATATACTGATCCAAATTTAATCGTTGATCCTGTACTAAAGACAATCAAGCCAATGAATGGTGACCCTGAGTATGCATACATTGAATGTAGTAATGGTACAAAGGTATCCTTAACAATGGCAGGTGCCGCAAACATTGCAGGTTATGTACATCCAGAAGACTATGCATATGGCAATGTAGAAGCTGCACGTAAAGCATGGCAACCTCTCGCAGATAACATGGGCTTATCTGTAGAGGAAACTGCGAAGAAGGTAATGGCATATGCAGCAGAAAAGAATGGAAAGGTAGTCAAAGACTTAATGCATGACTATCAGATGGATCCACGTACAACATTGTTTGTTGGAGGTGGAGGAGGTGCGGCTAGTGTTGTACCACATCTAGCTGAGACAATGAATCACCAGTTCAAGATTGCAAAGAACGCTCCAGTTATCTCAACAATTGGTGTTGCACTAGCGATGGTTCGTGATATGGTGGAACGTTCCGTGTCAAATCCGACAGAAGAAGATATTATCAGTGTACGTCGTGAAGCGGAACTCAAGGCAATCCAAAATGGCGCATCCCCAGATACAGTCGAAGTTTCTGTTGAAGTAGATACACAACGTAATATCATTCGTGCAATTGCAGTAGGTGCCACAGAATTACGTAGTAAAGATCGTCTTAAGAAACAACTTACAACAGAAGAGTTACTTGATACAGTTGCGCATAACTTAGATGTTGATAAATCAACATTAGAAATTTCTGCAGAAAATGGTAGTATGTACGCAGTCCAAGCAACTATTACAGAAAAGAAACTCTTTGGTCTTGTTAAGAAGACAACAAAACCACTACGTTTAATTGATGATGAAGGTGTTATTCGTCTACAGAAGAAGAATGCATGGTCACGTCAATCTTCTGCAGCAAGCTGGCAAGCAGATGTCGATTGGATGATTGAAGAACTAACAGAATATAATGATGGCGGTGCAAACCTACCAAATCTATATATCATATTAGGTAAACGTATCATTGACCTTTCTGGTCTACAGAATGCAGAACAG
This sequence comes from uncultured Solobacterium sp., assembly GCA_938039295.1. Lineage (GTDB taxonomy): Bacteria > Bacillota_I > Bacilli_A > Erysipelotrichales > Erysipelotrichaceae > Bulleidia. The sequence goes on along the minus strand of CALHUY010000028.1, from coordinate 1,447 downwards.
ATTAAGTCAATCGGTGGTGTTGAATTAAGTGGTATCGCAGCTGATACAAAACTCATTGTCATTGCGACAAAGAGAGTTGATGGCTAATATGCCAGGATTTACATATCCCTTCCCAACCAAAGAGCTTGCGTATCAAGAACTTACCTATGATTATTGTTATAACAAGATCAAGGAAGAAGATAAGGAGCGTATTGTAGATGAGGCTTGGAAAAAAGGTGAGGAAACCGCAAAGGAAGTATTCGCAAAATTTCATGGTAGCTATGATTTTCGCAAGATTTGCACAGAATCAGGACTACAGCTAAATGATAAAGATACTGACTATGTTGTTGGTAATCAAAGATACTTTAGTGATTATGTATCTGGAACCAATCAAATTAACCTCTATTTAAAATCTATTGAAAAGTGGGCAGAAGAGAATCAGTTATCTATGAATAACGCAATCAATCTCATCCTTAGTCATGAATATTTCCACTTTATGGAGATGAATGTGATAGGACAACTCAGTAAATCCTATGAGGTACCGATGTTAGTGATTGGTAAGCTCAAACTAGGTAAGACAGGTATCCATGCATTATCAGAAATCGGAGCACATGGATTTGCCCATCAGTACTATCTAATGGCTTCAGAATTCTATAAATAAAAACAGGATAATATCTCCTGTTTTTATTATTGGTTCATACATGTAATAATGTATTATAAAACTAGATTGTGATATTTTAGTGATAGTTTTTTAAAACATTCTGTATCAACAATTATTTTTCCTTTTCTTAATTTTACCATTCCTTCTAATTCCATAGCATCTAAATATCTATATAATGATCGAAGGTTTATGTGAAGAAAATCTGCTAATTCACTCCTTTTTAATGGACAAATATATGGGGTAGAATCACATGATTTTAAATATAGGTAATACCCAACAATATCTTTTTTAGGAAAAGTACTCTGTGTTTCTGCATGTTCCATTGCGTGGGTAGTTACTCTTGCTAGAATTTTTAATATTGAAAAACTTACATCAAAGTTAGTTGCTAATATTTCATAAAATTCACTATTATGAACTCTTAATATATAGCAGTCTGTTTTTGCTATAACAAATCCAGTATATTCCTTTTTGCCTGTTAAATATTCAGTGATTCCTAAACAATCAATCGCATTTACTTCATCAACAGTATTATTAATATTCCAATCAATATTATTAAGTACTATACCTTCTCCACTTAATAAAATATAAATAAAATCTGCAGGTTGTCCTTGGGTAATTATTGTTTTTCCTTTGTTTATACGAAAAATATATGGCTCCTGCAGTATTTCCATCAATTGCTGGATTGAATGTTGAGACAAATCTCTTAATGTATTATTCAAGAAAATGATATTGAATGCATGTTGCAAATTTTTATTTATCATAATTGAAGTTTATCAAAGAAACTGACAACTGTCATTTTCTTTTTAT
>CALHUY010000027.1 GCA_938039295.1 uncultured Solobacterium sp. | reverse complement strand
AAAAAGCCTAGGCTTTCCCCCGCTTCTACGGCAGGACGTGTCAGAACGATACGCTTTACATCACCCTTTTTGAGTGCACTAACCGCCTTTGTGACTGCTAAGAATGTTTTACCAGTACCAGCAGGACCTATCGCAAATACTACCGCTGCATTATCCATCGCTTTGGCAAAAGCATATTGTCCTAATGTCTTTGGTACAATTGCTTTCCCACTCATCGTTCTTCCAATAATTTCTGAACTCATTGACGTAAAGTCAATCGTCTGTTCCTTCGCTAGCAAACGACTAGCATAAATAACATCTTGTTCACTAATTACTTTATTCTGCTCTGCAAGCGTCATTAATGCTGCTAAAATACGCTTGATAAGCTCTAGTTCTTCATCACTACAGTTTCTAACGAAGAATGTATTATCTCGATACGAAATATCTTTTTCAAATTGTGAACTTAAAACAATCAGGTTTCTATCATGATTGCCTATGATATTCATTGCAATCTGTTCTTTCATTCCATCTAAGTGAATTGATTTTATATTTTCCAAATTAATGTCTCCTTAGTAACAATATTTTAACAGGTATATTCATATTTAGAAATGTTTTACGCTCAGTTTGATTTTGTGCTAAACTACTGTAATACAAAAGGAGCTTTCCAAAATGAAAAAAAGACTAGCTTTTCTATTAAGTTTAATGTTATTGGCTGGATGCACAAAACAGACAGCGAATTCATCTAGTACTACAAATACTAGCACATCAAGCACAAATGAGAATTCTGGTGGATGTGCAGCATTTTCAGAATGTGAATCCCGTGAAGATAAAGCTAAACTATACGAAGAATTACTGGCTGCAAAAAATACTCCATTTGAAAAAACCACAATGGAAGATGTTGTTTCCTACTTTGAAAATAAAGAAAGTCACATTGTATTCTTAGGCTTCCGCGATTGTCCTTGGTGCCAAGATTTAATGCCTATCTTAAACGATATCGCTATTCAAAAAAATGTGAAGATTAAGTATGTAAACGTACGTCCAGAAAACACAAAAGAAAGTGACCTACGTAATGAAAATAATCCAACATACGTAAAGCTCCAAGAGTTACTTGGTGATGTATCTGGCGATGGTACTAACAAGATTTATGTTCCTTATGTCGGTGTGATTCGTGATGGTAAGGTTGTAGACTTCATGTTAAGTTTTGACTATGATGCACATACCGTTCAGATTACAGAAGAACAGATTGAAGAATATAAGAAATTACTAAATGAATTATTAGACAAATAAACTCCGGATATCCGGAGTTTTGTTTTATATAGACTTATAACATTGCGCAAGATATCCACCTCTTGCGTTTTCTTCTGTGTCCTCACTTTCATCAAAACCATCATACGGTGCTTTTGGATCATGTACTTTCGGTTTTCTTCGAAGTGAATTACAGATTTCATCAATATGTGCAAACGCAAAGGCAAAATCATCAGTCCATCCTGTATGTCCTGTAATAATCTTTAGTTGTAGATTACGTTTTTCAAGTATCTCTTTGAGTCTTTGTAATGATTGACATTGCAGTTTTCGATCTTCCGCAAGAGTATTTAAAAATGCATAACCACCATCAGCACCAAACCAAATTGTATCTCCTGTAAAAAGATAAGAATCATCAACAAGATACACTAGATGTCCCCAGGTATGCCCAGGTACTAAAAACGCTTCAATCTTAATATTACCAATGTAGAATATCTGTCCATCTTCAATGAGTATCTTAGGATTATCAATAATGACCTGTGGTAATGTCGTTAAACCCCAGAATACTTTACGATGCTTATGACCTTCTAGGTATTCATTCTCTACTTTTCCGATATAGATTGTCGCATCGCTAAAAAGTTCATCACTACCTTGTTCAATTGCACCTACATGGTCTGTATCTTGATGGGTGACAAGAATTTCTTTTATCTCTTTTGGATTGATATGAACCCACTGCATCTTCTCTGCAAGTCGATCATAGTTATACCCTGCATCAATCATGATAGTGTGACCATCCTTTGTGTAGAAATATATATTAGCTACATACTCTCTGATACAACTTACTCTGTCGTCGATAAAACCAGTGTTTAGAGGTTTGAAGATTTCCTTGCCTTTAAACATAAAAGACATAAACTTCACCTGAAACTTTGAATCGTTCTTAGACATGCTTAATCACCTTTTTTCTAAAGAAACTCTAATTATATTTTGTGGTTAGAAACTAGTCGCAAGTTAATTATAACAAACTCAAAACAAGATAGCTCAAAATTATAAAAAAAAAGAAATGCATACGCACTTCTTATTTTCCTCTTCTTCTCGCTTTACGAGCAGCTTCGATCTTAAGCTTTCTCTTAACACCAGGCTTAACGTAGTACTCTCTCTTACGAGCTTCGGCGAGGGTTCCATTGCGGGATACCTGACGCTTGAAACGGCGTAGCGCATCATCCAAATTCTCATTTTCCTTGAGGACGACTCTAGACATTCCTAACCCCCCTTTCTCTTTAATAAAGCATTAGTATCATACCAAATCCCTTAAATCATTGCAAGATATTTATATGATTATTCCATAGGTTTTTTATTCTAAATCAATCTCATTTTTTACATATAAAAGCAGATATATATTCGTTTAGAAAAATAGCTGCTTTTGTATTTATTTACTTTGTGAATATCAATTATTCTTTAATTAATTCAACACCAGCAGAGGCTCCAATACGCTCTGCACCAGCTTCTACCATAGCCTTAAAGTCTTCCTTTGTACGAACACCACCAGAAGCCTTTACCTTTAGACGATCACCAACAGTTTCCTTCATAAGTTTTACATCTTCAACTGTTGCGCCACCTGTTGAAAAACCAGTAGATGTCTTAACGAAGTCAGCACCAGCTGCTTCCGCATTCTTACATGCACGTACCTTTTCTTCGTCTGTTAAAAGACATGTTTCGATAATAACCTTAAGTGTTACATTACCACAAGCATTCTTAATCTGACGAATTTCGTTAGTTACATAGATATCATCATGGTCTTTTAGCTTACCAATGTTGATTACCATATCTACTTCTTGAGCACCTTTTTCAATTGCATCCTTTGTCTCAAAGACTTTAGCTTCTGTAGTCATTGCACCTAATGGGAAACCTACTACAACACAAAGTTTTACATCAGAACCTGCTAATGCTACCTTGGCTGTTGGAATCCAACATGGGTTGATACAAACTGACGCAAAATCATTTGCGACCGCTTCTTCACATAACTTAATAATTTGGTCGCTTGTTGCGTTAGGTTTTAAAATTGTATGGTCGATATACTTACTCGGTTTCATATAGTAGTCCTCCTTCATCACCAAAATAATATTTCTTTAATACCTCATGGCAGATGACATCATCACCTTCATATGGTTCACGTCCGAATTCACGTGCAATGAACTTTTCGTTGCCTTTTCCTAATACCAAAATGGTATCTCCTTCAGAACATAGTTCAACTGATTGTCGAATCGCATCATAGCGATCTTCGATAATCACATAATTTTTATGATGTATTCCCTTCGCAATATCTTCTGCGATTTCACGTACATTTTCGCCACGTGAGTCATCTTCCGTTAGAATTATCATATCACAATAGCGGTCTAATATCTCACCAAATATCGGACGCTTGGCAGTATCACGTTTACCTGCACTACCAGTAATTGCGATGATACGACAATCCTTAGGAGTGATAGAAGATGCGTATTGGCATACCTTCTCAATACCATCCGCAGTATGCGCAAAGTCCACGATTAAACTAAATGGCTGGCCATCTTGGATACGCTCCATTCTACCTTCTATTTGGTTTAAGTGTTGAATGTAATTTGCGATATCCTCCATAGCGATACCCTTCTGGTGTATAGCCGCAATCGCAGCCACAAGGTTATAGATATTAAAGCGTGCAATGAGATTTGTCTCTAGACGGTAATCTTTTTCATTCACACGTAAGGTAAAACGTGTGCTGTCCTTAAGCAAATGATAATCCGTTACACGATAATCCGCCTCGTGATCAATGCCATAGGTGAATACCTTCGCTTGTGTATCTTGTACAATCTTCATACCACTAGGATCATCCACATTTATAATCGCAATCGCCTCTTCTTTTAGTTGATCAAAAAACTTCTTTTTCGCATTAAAGTAATTTGTCATCGTACCATGATAATCTAAGTGATCATGGGTTAAGTTTGTAAAGATTGCAACATCAAAGTCTATCGCATCTAATCTTCCTTGATCGATTGCGATAGATGAAACTTCATATGCACAGTTTTTAATACCTGCATCAACCATGTCTCTTAAAATACCATGTACTTCATCAATATTTGGAGATGCGACAAGTGGTGGCAGTTTTACATTGTTATACTCAATTGAAATTGTACCTACATACGCTGTTGGTTCAATTTGATTTAAGATATTACGAATAATCCATGCTACAGAGGACTTGCCATTCGTACCTGTAACACCATACATCATCATGTGATGGCTAGGATAGTTATAGAAACTATCTGCGACTTGGTTGAAGACATGCACAACATCTTTAACCTTAATGTATGTTACATCAGAATGATATTTTTCTAATACTTCGCTATGTACAATTACAATAGCACCGTTTTCAATTGCCTCATCGATATGTTCGTGTCCATCACTAACAAGTCCCTTGACGCAGAAAAAGATAGAGTCTGGTCGCTTCTTACGACTATCATCCATCAAACTCTTAATTTCAATATCTGGTACATTTTCAAAAAAATCTGTTAATTTCATTTGTCTTACCCTTTATTACAAAGTATTCTCATGTGCTTCATTGAATTCACTAATGACAGCACATGCATACATCGCTGCTGTTTCTGCTCTTAAAATACGTCTTCCAAGTGTGATGGTTTCATATCCATTCTGCTTTAAAAACTCTACTTCCTCAGGCGCAAAACCACCTTCTGGACCGATTACAAAAGTAATAGACTTTCCTGGGGATAGCACTTCTGTCATAAACTTAGAATTAGAGTAGGCATTTTCATATGGAAGTACGTTAATGTCAGAACGATACTTCACAAGATCTTTAAGTTGCACGATTGATGTTATTTCAGGTATACGATTACGTTTACACTGCTCTGCAGCTTCTTGTAAGATATCGATTCGACGTGCTTGTTGTTTATCTTCTTTTTCTTTTTTAGCACGTACGACACAGCGCATTGACTCAAATGGCACAATACGTGTTACCCCAAGTTCGCAAGCCTTCTGTAATACAAGCTCAAACTTCTCCTTACGAATCAGTCCGATAGCAAGTGTTACCTCAACACCAATCTCATTGATACGCTCATCTTTCTCTAGGACCATTGCCACAAAGTCTTTTCCTTTGCTGTAAGCATCCGCAAAATATCCAATTCCATCATAAACCAAACGAATCTTTTCGTGATGTAAACGAACAACATTCTTAGCATGATGTGCTTGGTCTTTAGTAAAGATGTATTCTTGACCTACTACTAGCGGTGTATCACTGAAGTATTGTTGCATAGCCCCTCCATAATCGAAAAGAAAACGAATTACTCGTCTTCTTTATCTGTTTCTGTTTCTTGAATCGTTACTTTAACCTGTAACACAGTTCTTTGGTCTGCTTCTGTAACAGTCACATGCAGATTCTTATAATCAAATGATTCTCCAACTTCAGGGATGTGACCAAGACGATAAATCACCCAACCAGAGACAGAGATATATCCTTCATCTTCATCATCATCTTCGATGTCAAAACGATCAAACATATCATCCACTTCAGCATCACCCTTAATAAGGTATGTAGTGTCATTGATTTTTGTATAGAACTCTTCGACAATATCGTGTTCATCCCAAATCTCACCTACTAGCTCTTCGATGATATCTTCAACAGTAATAATACCGTCTGTACCACCAAATTCATCTAGGACAACAGCCATATGTGTCTTATTTGTTTGTAGCTTCTTTAATAATTGAGAAATCTTTGTGTTTGGACTTGTATAAACAACAGGTTTTACAATCTTACGCACAGAAGTTTTATTGCGATAAATCAATTCATAGAAATCCTTTTCGTGAATCACACCAATAATATGATCAATTGAAGACTCATACACAGGTAGACGTGAGTAGGAATTCATACGATAAACTTCTTCAATCTTCTCAATTGAATCATTTACATCAACCGCGATAATGTCTACACGCGGTGTAAATACATCCATTACTTCTAAATCATTAAATTCGATGGCTGCAGAAATTAAGTCAGACTCATGTTCTTCGAGGTCTCCATCCTTTTCTGCCTCATCTACCATCGTAATTAATTCATCGGCGATATCGGAATCATCTTCTTCGATATGGACAACTTTACTAACAATCCATTGCCAACCTAACATCAACCACGTAAATGGTGTGAGTAGTAACTGCACTAGCTTTACAAAACCAACAGTCGCAATCGCAAACTTCTCAGGGAATTGTTTTGCCAAAGACTTAGGAGTAATTTCACCAAAGAGTAATACAATCACCGTTATCACAATTGTAGATACAGTTGGACCATTTCCTCCAAGCCACAAAGTAAATAACAATGTACCTACAGTCGCAGTAGCGATATTAACAATGTTATTACCGATTAAAGCTGTAACTAAAAAGCGATCAAAGTTTTCAAGAATCTTTAATACTTCTCCTGCTTTCTCTTCGCCATCACTATGCATATTTTTTAAGCGAATCTTACTTGCTACGGAATATGCTGTTTCTATAGCCGAAAAAAGACCCGAAAAGAAAACAAGCACAATAATCGCTAAAATATACTGTCCTGCTTGATTCATATGCGGATCTCGCTTTCATTTGTCATATTAATACATATATTGCCTTCCGGCGGAACTGATGAACCCTCCAAAATAAACACTCACCTTTCTTACTAATGTTGGAATTATACCACAATAGTGAAAAATCATGCAATAAAGCATGGATTTCCATCCAGGATTATTTCTTTTTAAAGACATTCATCTTCACATGACAATGAGGACAAACAGGCTTTTCAAAACTAACAGTATATCCACATTCCGAACAATCACACTTCGGTAAGTAAACCATTCCATTGACATTACTTTCATCAACACGTGTATGATGGATCCAATGCGGTAATCGTTTTTGTAAAGACGCCATCGTTGATTCATTTTTATTCACTTTAACACCTGATGCCATATCGAAACCCACCTTTCAATATCATTATATCCAATAACATTTCCTACCTTTTTGAAAAGTATATGAAAAGTCGCATAGCGAGTATGCGACTGTAAAATCTAATCTTTCATTAATTTTTAAAACTTTGGATAAACATCTTTTTCTATCATTTCAAATGGGTTCTTTTTAAAGTTCCAGCATCCAACTTTACCACGATAGTAAAGCATGTTTTGAAGCATTTCATGCACAAGTGCATCCTTTACCATGAGCTTAGCATCCATCTTATTCACCCACTTAACTTCTTGGCTACTTCCATTCGCAAATAGTTCTCCACTTTCATACTTGCAGATAAAGTCCACATTTACATTATTAAATGTTAGATCCTTATTAATTCCAACAAGATCAATAATTGTAACAGTTGTACCTGTTTCATCTAGAATAATACGTTCCAGTGCATTTTGCAGAGATTCATGTTCTGCTACAAATCCAGTTGGACATTCCCATCCACGGAAAGCATTTTTGACAAGTAATACCTCGTCATTCTCATTTACTACTAAGCCACTTACGGATACATGATGATTGTACTGCATAGGTTACCTCCCCTTATTGTAGATACGAAAAAAGAGGACATAAATGCCCTCTTAAATTAACCTCTTCTAAAGAAACCAGGAATACTGTCGCTAGCATCAGAAGATGAAGAACCAAATACAGCAGAGTCATCATTCTGTAATGAAACACCACTTGCTGACTTTGTAGAAGGAGCAGCCTTCTTTTCTTCTTCCTTCTTAGGTTCAGACAATTCGAAACCTGTAGCGATAACAGAAACGATAATTGCATCGCCAATCTTGTCGTTAATAGCTACACCGAAGATGATATCAATATCATTACCAGCTGCTTCACGGATGAAGTCAACAGCTTCAGAAGCATCGAATGCGGACATGCTTGTACCACCAGTAACGTTGATAATGGCACTCTTGGCACCTGCAATCTGTGCTTCTAGTAATGGAGATTGAATAGCGCGTGCAGCAGCTTCTCTAGCCTTGTCATCGCCATCAGCCATACCGATACCGAATAATGCGGAACCTTGACCTTCCATAACACTCTTAATATCTGCAAAGTCCAAGTTAATCATTGCTGGAACAGCAATCAAGTCAGTAATTGTCTGTACGCCTTGACGTAAGATATTATCTGCTTCCTTGAACGCATCCTGGAATGGAATATGTCCGATTACTTCTAACACTTTATTATTAGAAATGATGATTAATGAGTCTACATACTCTTTAAGCTGTTCAAGACCCTGTTCAGCATTTCTTTCTCTTCTCTTACCTTCGAAATTGAAAGGCTTAGTAACGATACCTACTGTTAAGCATCCAAGTTCCTTAGCAATCTTTGCGAATAATGGGGCTGCACCTGTACCAGTTCCACCACCCATACCTGCTGTAAGGAATACCATGTCGGCACCTTCCATAGATTTACGGATTGCATCTTCGCTTTCTACTGCTGCCTTGCGTCCATTATCTGGGTTACCACCAGCGCCAAGACCTTCTTTACCTAACTGAATCTTATTTGCAACTGGAGAAATATCCATTGCCTGAAGATCAGTATTAGCGATATAGAATTCAACACCCTGCACGCCTTCCTGTACCATGCGGTTTACAGCGTTGCTACCTGCTCCGCCGACACCAAATACCTTGATTTTTGCTACCTGGTTGTAAGTTAATTCTGCCATAACGTTTACCTCTCCAATTTATTTCTTTCCATCGAGAAACAATCCCTTGAGTTTATTTGTCAAGGTATCTTCTTTCGTAGTCTCTACCTTTCTATCACGGTAGGATACGTTTTTGATAAAAGCATCAAGATCTAAGCTGTTTTCAGTCTGACCGATAATAGGTAATCTATCTTGGTAGGCATAGAACAATCCGAGACATGCGGTTAATGCTGCATTTCTTCCCCCTAATGTTTCCGGAATATAATCTCTAACTTCTACATTTAGGCGCTTGCTTAAAAGGTTTTCTAAACCTACAGTTTCGCCACCTTCACCAGTAATAATAACAGTTGTTTCACCTGCTTGCAAGATTCCTTCGCAAGTTTCTGTAATTGCATTCAACCATGTTTCAATATTAGGTCTAATGCAGTCAACTAGCTCCTGTTCACTGATGGTTCTATTTTCACCATTATCATTCCAAATGTGGATGATATTTGAAGAACAAACCGTCTGATCAAGTCTTGCACTATACTTGATTAACTCAATCGCATTCTTCATATTAATGCCATATTTTTCAACAGCTGCGTTTGCGATATTTCCAAGTCCCATTGGTAAGATTGTAGATGCCGCAAATCTTCCCTTATAAAGAAGACCTAACGTTGTTGCTTCACGCTCTACCTTTAAGATAATCACTTGGCGATCAACTGACTGTTCAAATAGAGCGGCTTCTTTACCAACTGCATAAATATCCGCAAAGATATCCATTACCTTAAGACCAGCATTCTCTACACATGTTACTAAGTCATACGCAAACTTGCGGTCTGCACACAATAAGTCAATATCCACGATTAACTGAGAACACTTTTCTCCAAGAGGAATACGACGTGTGGTCATACCATTCACTGTATACTTCACGCATACTGTCTGAATCAAAGCACTATCATTACCGATATTTACTGCTTCTGCTTTCTTAATCGCATTGCGTACGTCTTGAATTGTTACTGTTCCATCGATACCTTCGATATCAACCGTCGATTTCAAAGAGATACGCTTTAGATTAAATGCAGGAATTGCAAGAATTACCTGCTGTACGCTAGCACCTACCATCTTCTTAGCAGACGCCGCTGCCTGCTTGATAGAACCAATCAAAGCCTGTTTGTCTGTAATGCCATTATAAGAGAGTCCGCTACATGGTACTCTTTCAACCTTTATAATATTAAATCTGGTGTTGAAAAACTCACCAATTACTAATCGAACCTCATGGTCAGCGGCCTCAATTGCCGCATAAATCTGTTTATCTGTCACCGTGAAGTCTCCTTTCAGTTATATTCGTATTTTATCACATTTACATTTCAAAATGTAGTCGATTACCACCTATAAACAGCCTATTTTCATAGAATTTACATAAATCATTTCTACATCTTATACATGATTCTTTGAAAAACAGAATCTAACTACTACTTTTTTGGTTGCATTTACAAGTAATCTATGATATCTTTTGTAAGCAAATTATAAGTAAAGGAGGTTATGGTATGTCCAGAGTATGTGCTGTATCCGGTAAGAAAGCAATGTCAGGAAACAGACGTTCCCACTCCCTACGTGCTACTCGTCGTAAGTGGAATGTGAACTTACAAAAGGTTCACATGATCGTTGATGGCAAGCCACAGACAGTTAAGATCTCAGCTCGCGCATTAAAGACATTAAAGGCAGGAGCTAAGGCTAACGCTGCTGAGTAATCGCCGGTTATATGAAAAAGAATTCCCCGAAGGGAATTTTTTTTATGCATCTTTTGATTGTATAACAGTTACCTGACCTGCATGCACAGTCACAATACCCCTATCTTCTAGAATCTCATTAGAGGTTGTATAGGTATCTTTGTTTGTAAGTTGTTGTTTATCTAAAGGATATTTCAACCCTTCTAAGCTAATGGTTGCCTCATTTTCTGTAAAAAATGAGATATATGTATAATCACGCTTATCAATGGAATGAACACCTTCACCAAGTGAAAAGATAAAGTTATTTTGATCATGTAGATATACTATTTCAGGAAAACGTGATACCAGACGCAAATTAATCATCGTATGGTCTAATCTTCCACCCAGTCCACCATAGAGATGGATTTTTTGATATCCCTTCTCGATGGCATACATAACTGCAGCTTCACTATCTGTATCATCCTTGATTGGATTCAGTTGAATTAACGTATCGCTATATTCCTTGATATACGCTAAATCACTTTCTTCAACAGAATCAAAATCCCCAATCGCCACTAACATCCTCTTACCATTTCTTGCAAGCGTTAATGCACCTTTATCTACACCGATGTAGTTTTCAGCAGTCGGAATCGATTCACAACGTTTTAAGATAATAGCTACTGAAGTTTCCATAACTTCTCACAAACTTCATGGATATCATTCTTAAATACATAAGAACCTGCCACAAGTACATCTGCCCCTGCTGAAGCACATAAAGCACCTGTTTCTTCGTTGATACCACCATCCACTTCAATATGTGTATCAAGACCCTCTTCATTTAACCATGTACGAAGTGTACGAATACGCTCTAGTGCCTCTGGCATAAACTTCTGGCCACCAAAACCTGGTTCCACACTCATAATTAAGAATAAGTCAAAATCATGCAAGAATGGCTTTAATACTTCAATTGGAGTCTGAGGCTTTAATGTTAGTCCTGCTTTTCTCCCTTGGTCATGGATATGCTTCGCAAGTGCTTTAATTTCTTCTTTATCGTAGATTGTTTCAACGTGGAAGGTAATCTGGTCTGCACCAGCATTCATAAATACATCGGCGAACATCTTTGGGTCTGTTACCATCAAATGAACATCTTTAAATAATGGTGATAGTTTTACAAATCCTTTAAGGATGTCTGGTCCAAATGTCAAGTTCTTTACAAAGTGTCCATCCATGACATCAAAGTGCATCCACTCTGCCTTGGAGGAATTTAGTAATTCACATTGTTCTGTCATATGACTGTAATCTAAAGATAATACAGATGGTGCAACAATCATAAGTATTTCTCCCTTCTCTCTTGAATAATCTGTAAAACACCAAGATAGTTCTCATAGCGTTCTCTAGATATTTTACCTGCTTCTACCGCTTCTTTAATTTTACATCCTGGCTCATTTTGATGAACACAGTCATTGAAGCGGCAATCATGTAGATATGGCACAAAGTCTGGTACATATTCAGCTAGTTCATGTGCTTGAATATGTGAAAAATCCAAGGAACTAAAGCCAGGTGTATCTGCCACAAGTCCCCCTGCAACCTCGTGTAATTCATTATGTCTTGTGGTATGTTTACCTCTTCCAAGTGCCTTTGAAATCTCTTGTGTCGCAAGATGGAATGATGGCTCTAATTGGTTTAATAATGTACTCTTACCCGCTCCACTTTGGCCAGTTAATACAGAAATCTTATCTGTTAAAATACCAGCAATCGATGGATCTAAGCTACCTTTTGCGGTACGGATGACCTTCATCGCACCTTTCTCATAGGCTTGAATCTGTTCTTCCACTTCTTGGCTAAAGCCTAAATCACATTTTGTAATAATCAAAACCGGTTCAACGCCTGCATGCATGATAAGCATGCTTAAACGGTCAATTAACGCAGTTGAAAAATCAGGATCTTTTACGCTCATGACAATGAGTGCTTGGTCAACATTCGCTACTGCTGGACGTATTAAGCGATTTGTACGAGGCATGATTTTCTGAATGACATAACGCCCATCAATCTCTTCACATTCCACCAAATCTCCAGCCACAGGCGCATCTTGACGACGCACTTTTCCCATTACAATCGCATCAAAATACTTCTTATCAGAAGTTAAGATACGATAATTCTTTGATACGATTTTTGTAATTCGTGCAATCATAAGCACTCCTTAGTAAAAGTATAATGTGACATAACTATCCTTTTTTTGTGTATATTCACTACCTGCAGCCGGCATTGTCTCAATGACAGTACCAACTTTGATTTTATCAATTTCACTCTGCGGTAAAGAAGAAGTATCACGGTGTGCACGTACAACGTTAACACCCATCGCCTCTAATTGTGCTGTCGCTTCCTCAATTGGCTTACCAACAATATCTGCTGGAATTGTGACCTTTACATATGGCACATAGTATAGTGTCACATCCGTTACACCAGCTATATCATAGAGTTCTCCTGGTGCTACACCTTCTTGGCGGATGATTGTGCCAGGTTTTTTATCACTCTGTTCTTCTTTTTCGATTAAGTGAATCGTAGATGGAAGTGATGCCTTTACATCATCAATATTTCTTCCAACATAGTTAGGCATTTCTTCCCCAACACCACTGGATACGATTAGTTTTACTTTTGAATGACGTTCTACTTCACTAGAACTAGCAGGTTCTGTACTGATTACAACACCTTCAATACTATCTTTTGATAGTTGATAGATAATATTTTCTTGATCAACTTCAAGATCTTGTTCCTGCAAAGCTGTAGTTGCTTGTGTTACATCCATATTGGATACATTTGGTACAGTAACCGTCTTGGATTTAGGTGGTAGAATACCTGCTAAAAATAGTCCTACAATTAACGCAAACAACGCAAATAACACCACGATTGCAGTGATATAGATTTTGGTACGTTTATTTGCTACACGTGAAAGAGATGTACTTCTTGTCATTGCAACCTTCGCATCATCTTTTTCTTGTTTTGTTGGTGTTTTATCGATTGGATCTTTCAGACTTAATGGCTTGTCATTTTGATGTTCTGGTAACATGCACTGCTCTAAATCCTTCAACATTTCATCGCAGCTTTGATAACGCAACTTTGGATTTTTTGCTGTTGCGCGGATGATGATATTCTCTACAGATTGTGGAACATTTGGATTTGCCTTACGTACACTTGGCATCGCTTCTCTCATATGTAGTAAAGCAATCTGCACAGCTTGGTCTGCCTTAAAAGGAACATCCCCTGTTAACATCTCATAGAAAACAATTCCCAAGGCATAAATATCTGATTGTGGGGAAGCTGGTTCACCCTTTGCAAGTTCAGGTGCTAGGTAATGAACTGAACCCATAACATTATTTGCTTGTGTTAATTGTGCACTACCCTTGGCAGTTGCGATACCAAAGTCAAGAATCTTTACAGACCCATCAGACTTAACAATCACGTTCTGTGGTTTGATATCTCGGTGTATAATGCCACGCTTATGTGCTTCCGCAACTGCAGAAGTTAGTTGTTTCATTGTATCGACCGCTTCTAAATTCAATAAAGGCGCACGGTCGCGAATCACTTTCTTTAAGGTCTTACCAGCAACGTATTCCATGACAATATAATGATGATTCTTATATTCACCAACATCATAGATTTCTACGATATTTGGATGAGCTAATGTTGTGGCAGCTTGTGCTTCACGCTCAAAACGCAAGATGCTAATCGCATCTGTACTTTGATCAGAGCGCAGAATCTTGATAGCAACATGACGATTTAAAATTGTATCAATAGCCAAGAAAACATCAGCCATACCACCTTGACCAATATGCTGAACAACTTCATAACGGTTAGCGACTACATTCTTTTTGTTCATAGTGTGTAGCCTCCAGCAAAGTCTAATAAGATAACTGTTGTATTATCAAAACCACCAGCTTCTAAAGCCAGTTTGATTAACTTGCGTGCACGTAATGAAGGATCTTTATGTGGATCAATTACAACGCGTAATACTGTCTTTTCAGGCACATAGCCATGTAGACCATCGCTACATAAAAGGATTCCATCCATCTTCTCAATATGATGTGTAATATCACATTTTACATCTTCCCAAACACCTAAAGCATTGGTTAATACGTTACGACGTGGGAATGTTTTGGCTTCCTCAGGTGTAATCTCATGATGCATTAACATATCATTCACTAAAGTATGATCGACAGTTAACTGCTTCATCTTACCTGCATGCCACCATGCATATGCACGAGAATCCCCAATGTTTACAATAAATATACCAATATGCGTAATTAGAGCAGCACATAACGTTGTGCCCATACCTTTCAGGTCCGCATGTTGCTTACCGTAATCGAAGATTGCGGAATTACAGATTTTTACTTCACGATTGAGCCATAGTTTCACTTCTTCCGCATCTCGAAACTGTTCTGTCTCAGAGAATACACGCGAAAAATGGGCTACCGCCATTCTACTGGCAATATCCCCACCTAAATTTCCGCCAATACCATCTGCGACAATTGCGAATACTTCACCCGCTACATTTGTCGCAATGACATAACTATCTTGGTTACTTTTCCGTACCAATCCTTTATCTGTTATTCCATAGTATTTCATGTTTAAAGTTTACCCTTTTCATGTTTTGCACGAAGCTGACCACAAGCCGCATCAATATCATCGCCATGTTTAGAACGTAAGGTAGCTTTTACACCATGTTTCATAAGCACATCATAGAAATGTAATGCAACTTTCTCGTTTGTTGAAACATACCCATTCTCATCGACTTGGTTATATGGAATCAGATTCACATATGCATTCATTCCACGAATTAAATTCGCTAGTTCAATCGCATGTGCATCCGTATCATTGACACCATGTAATAAGATATATTCAAACGTTATACGACGATTATTACCTTCACTATATTCATGTAATGCGTCCATCAAGACATCTAAAGGATACACTTGATCGATAGGCATTAATCTTCGACGTAACGCATCATTAGGCGCATGCAAAGAGATTGCTAGATTGTATTGATAATGACCCTTCGCAAAATCTTTAATACGCGGAACAATACCACAGGTACTAATTGTGATATGTCTTGCGCCAATCGCTAGACCTAAGTCGCTATTGATAATTTCACAAAAACGCATCACGTTATCATAGTTATCAAATGGCTCACCTGTTCCCATGATAACGACGTTATCAACACGCTTACCAATTTTATCTAATTCCTTTTGGACAAACATAACTTGTCCAACAATCTCACCAGCAGTCAAATCACGCTGTTTCTTTAATAAACCAGACGCGCAAAAAGTACAGCCCATATTACAACCAAGCTGACTTGTTACACATAAACTTTCCCCGAAATGGAAATGCATCAATACTGTCTCAACAGAGGAGCCATCCGCTAACTGGAACAGATATTTGGTAGTTCCATCCCGAGCAACCTGACGTGTAATTTCCTTAACAGGTTCAATCGAATATTCCTGTGCAAGCTCTTCTAATAGACTCGCAGGCATATCGGTCATCTCTTGGAATGAACCAACACGCTTACGATAAAGCCATTGGAATAATTGCTTTGCACGATAAGATTTTTGTCCCTTTTCGGCGAGCATATCTGTCGCCATCTTCATATTTAAATCATATATACTTTGCATAGTTAATATATTACCACAATCACACTAATTTCTCGATATGTTATCCAATGTTTCAAGCGCAAATAACCTATTGGTTACGCTTTAATTTTGCGTAATAGAAGCCATCCGCATCATCTGCCATTGGAAATAAAGTCTCTTCTTCTAACAAGATATAGTTAGAATGTTTTGCTAAAAACTTTTTGATTTGTTGTTCATTTTCTTTACGATTTAATGTACAGGTGCTATAAACAAGGATTCCTCCAACACGTAAATACTCTGCATTAGAATCTAGTATGGCTTCTTGTGTACGTACAAGTTCATCGATTGATGTCGGCTCTAGATGCCAACGTATCTCTGGTTTATGGGACAAATCTCCTAGACCTGAACATGGCGCATCAATCAAAATACGATCAAAACTTTCCTTAGAAAATGTACCAGTGATTGTTGCGTCATTCTGCTTTGTACGAACAATAGATACTCCTGTACGATTCATTAATTCATCAATTAAATGACAGCGAGCCTCATACAAATCTGTAGCGATAATCTTACCTTGATTCTTCATCAAGCAAGCAATCTGCTGTGTCTTTGTGCCTGGCGCTGCACAGGCATCTAACACCTGCATACCAGGTAAAACATCCAGCTTACGCACTACTTTTTGTGAATGTCGATCTTGTATCAAGACCATTCCTTTAGAGAAAAGTTCTGTTCTCTGTAAAACACCTGCATAGAAGAAACAATCATCCTCTAGCATACGTACATCCGGCATCTCAGCAATCTCAGTTTTCTTACACTTCAAGGTATTCACTCTACCGTAGACAAGAGATGGTTCCTGATTATGTAAGGCAATCTCTTTCATTGTTTCAAAGCCATAGTGAGCCTTCCACAATTGTAAGATCCATAGTGGATGAGAAGTTAATACCGCAAGTTCTTCGATTGTATTTCCTTCAGGCTTTCTTAGTCCCTGTGCCTGCACCTTACGAAGAACAGCATTTACAAATTCTTTCTCCGAT
This sequence comes from uncultured Solobacterium sp., assembly GCA_938039295.1. Classification (GTDB taxonomy): domain Bacteria; phylum Bacillota_I; class Bacilli_A; order Erysipelotrichales; family Erysipelotrichaceae; genus Bulleidia. The sequence continues at coordinate 3,247 of CALHUY010000027.1, read as the reverse complement.
TTACCGGCAAGCTCTACTGCCTCAAAGATGACGGCATAGGAAGGAATACTATCCAAAAACAGTAACTGATATACACTCATATTGAGAAGTGCAGCCACTCTTGGTTTTACGTGCTTTGTAAATGGACGCCACTGTTCTTCTAATAGTGTTTTATTCCGTATCGTACCATACACAATTTCACTTGCTAGGCCCATCTCCTCTTTCGAGATATTTGCCTTTCTTAAAAGTAAAGACGCAAAGCCATGTTGGCGAAATACACGCTCTAATATATTTAATACTTCCGCTCTTACACTCATAGAAACTCCTTAATTCACATAGACTTTATCAAACGACTTCTAATATAGCAATAGAAAAAGAGAACTAAAAAAGTTCTCAATGTATATTAAAAATAGAAGTTTTAACTTATTTCAGCTTTTAATAATATTATTTCCTTACTTTAATAATGTAATGATTCCCGAGCAAAATGAAATACGCTCATATTGTAGATTTGGAAATTTATTTTTCAAATCAGAAACAACACAATAAAATTCATCATCATCCCATTTATCTAATAGTTCTTCTCTACATTTTTCTAATTGTTCCTGAGTTTCAAACATAACATCTCCAATTAGAATCATTCCATCTTTGTCTAAAAGAGTTAATAATTCATGAAGAAATTTCACTTTTTCATCCTCTTTAAGATGATGTATAGAATACGTTGCAACAATAAAATCATATGAACGTTGTTTCAATTGCTTAACAATACCTTTTGTAAAGTCACCCTGATACAAATTAGCATTTGGCATTTTATTAGATGCAAGTTCAATCATCTTCGAAGAAAAATCTTGGCCATAAACATCACATCCATACTGATAAAACTTCTGCGTTAATGTACCTGTTCCAAATCCTATATCAAGAACAGTTGCGTTTGATTTGGATATAACTATGTCATAGATTTTATTAACAATTTCGTTATACCCCACAAAAGGGTATGTGCTGTCTTCACTTGATAATTTGACTGAAGTATCATATTCTTCTGCCCACACATCAAAGCCTTTATTGTCCAACATGAGAATTCTCCTACGCAAAAGTTAAACTATTATTTATCCTAATTATACGATTTCTAATGTAAATTAGTAGATACTTTATATAAGTAATGATAGAAAAAAGATGCCAATTCAGCATCTTCATTTCCAACCTTATTTGGATTCTGTTGTTTCCTTAACGTAAGAACCTTCATGGTGTGGGCGAACGTATTCACCTGCAGCATTCTTTACGAGTGTAGGTACATTTAACTTATAATGTGTTCTTCTCTTGTTCTTTCTCGTCTTGGAATTTCTTCTCTGTTGTACAGCCATTGTCTAGCACCTCCTACTATTCATTTTTGAATTGCTTCAGTCCTGCCAGACGCGGATCCAATTGATCTTTCCGGCTTTCCTGATACTCAGCTTCTGTAAATATCTGCCAGCCATCGCCATGCGGATATTCACCCTCTACTGCTTCAGTCACTTGAAGTGGTACCTCCAACAGGATAGCATCTATCACTGCAGGCATCAGATCAACGACTTCACTGGTAACGAGGCGTACGCCATCTTCATCAGTTTCTTCAAAGACATATGTTTCTTGACTTTCGACATCTAAAGGAACTTCAATCGGTTCATTTGTGATAGCATCAGGACAAATCATTGTACCTGTAATATGCATATCTACATAGAAGCGATCATCCTCATCGTCGATATAACCGTGACCTTCAACATGAACATCTTCAACAGATAAGATTCCGCTGTCATTTTTCAGTTCATCGGCATCGATTACTACATCTTCGTCAAAATCTACATTCTGCAAATCACGCAGCAACTCTGTTTTTGTCCACTTCACGGCAGTCTCCTCGCTCGTTAACGCTTATAAATTATAACAAACCGCACTTCAAAGTCAATCAAATATCCCCCGAAAAACGCTTCCAAAAGCGAAAAAATGATGGAAGATACCCTCATAACCTTTTCTTTCAGAAAATATTTGTTTCAATTTTTATTGATGATGGCAAATAAATTTAATAATCTCTTCGATTACAAGATGATTCTCCTTTTCATTGAGAATCTCATGACGCATTTTCGGGAATATGATATTTTCAATATTTGCATATCCATTCTTCTGTAATGTAGATATACTATCGACTAATCCCAGCGTTCCTCCAGTACATGGATCATCTTCCCCGCTGATAAATAGAATTGGTAAGGATGTGTTCTTCGCTGCAAATGGATGATGTAAGCGCGATACCATCGTAAATAAGTCACGGTTACCCGCATCTGTAAATGGCACTCCACATAATTCATCCTTTAGAAATTCTTGTACATTTTCTTCGTTATAGGATAACCAATCAACTGGTGTCTTTGCATTTTTGACAGATTTACTAAAGGCGCCAACACTAAGTGCAGTTAACAGTTTTGTCTTAGCCTTAGGCCCTTTCATCTTGACTAGTAACTGTGCAAGTTTCTTACCAAAGCCAGCTGCTGGTTGATAATTTGGTGCACCACAAAGAATCACACCTGAAAATTTATCATTACGCTCTAGGTATAAGCGTACGATGATAGAACCCATAGAATGTCCAAATAAGAAATGTGGAACATCTGGGTATTCTGTATGTAACTTCTTAACCATCGTATCTACTGATTGAATTAATACTTCATCTCCATTTTGATCTGCGAAGTATCCTAGTTCATCTTTAAATGCATCCCCATGACCTGGTAAGTCATAAATTAGTACTGCTATACCCTGCTTAGATAACTCTCTTGCAAAGGAAATGTAACGGGCATGATGTTCTTGCATACCATGCACACAGACTAACGTTGCCCTCACTTCTGTTTCAGGTTTAATGATTTTATAAATTAACTCTGTCATAAAGAAATATCCTTTCTTGTTTGATTGATTTCATTGTATCATATCAACTGTAAAGGAATTTTGATAAATGAAAGTATGTGGAATCATAGCGGAGTACAATCCATTCCATAATGGACATCGCTATCAAATCGAGCAAGCAAGAAAACTGAGTGGTTGTGATATGGTTATCGCTGTTATGTCTGGTAATTTTGTACAGCGTGGAGAACCAGCAATTATCGATAAATGGAAACGTGCCAAGGCAGCCATTGAAAATGGTGTAGACTTAGTGATCGAATTACCTTATTTCTACGCAACCCAAAGTGCTTCCAAGTTTGCGTATGGTGCAGTGGAACTTTTAAAGATTGCAAAAGTTGACTATATCTCCTTTGGT
>CALHUY010000026.1 GCA_938039295.1 uncultured Solobacterium sp. | reverse complement strand
ATTCAGGAGAGATTAATTCACACCATATTGTGTCTGGAATATATCCTGACGTTCCTGTTGAGGCAGAAGATCCACGATTCAAACTTTCTTTTGAAAATGGATATGAAGGGGAAGCGGGAGTATTTGCGTATAGCTCCGGTTATTGGGGGTTTGAAGTTGAATTCGTAGAAAAGTATTCATATGATACGATTATTCAGGTTGATGAATCTTTAAAAATGAATGAAACGATTGTGACTGATGGCTCATTTGGATTAAAAGAAAGTACAGTGAATGTGGGTGGGAACTACAAAATAACTCCTGAGATAGCTTATCAAGAATTTAGACAGCATACAGTGGATGATGTTTATAATCATTTAAAAGATAGATTTGATAACGCTACAGTTGATAATCCAATGATTCAAGGCAATTACGCATGGGCGTCATATATAGGAGAGGCGTAGTTTAATCTTCTGGTCAACCGTATCATTCGTGTAGGTATCGACTATACACATTACGTTATAGAAGATGGTACAGTACTCAAACCTACAACATATGGATTAAATCCAGTTGATACAATTACTGGTTATCAGTTTGTATCTTCTCATCGTGAAGCGAATGGGAACTTAGTGCATGTATATACAGTGCCTACTACTCCAGCACCGTCTACACCGACAACACCTGCTACAGGTGATAAGACTAATGTATTTGCTTCAGCAATTGCGATGATTTCTGCTATTTTTGTTGGTGCAATAACTTTGGTAAAAAGAAATAAAAGAGTTTAATTAACAGTAATGCATGGGATGTAATGTAGTATATACTTCACTACATCCCTTTTATATTAGAAAGTAAGTAAAGTTTCCTAGCATACGGCAGATTAATTAAGGAATATTAGTTAGATTTGAGATTAACATAATGATAGAACGATAGAAAGGAGGATAATTATGCATAAGATCTATCTGTTCTGTTCAGCGGGTATGTCTACATCTCTTTTAGCTAGTAAAATGCAAAAAGTAGCAACACAACATGGTCTAGATATCGAAGTTAAAGCCTTCTCAGATAATTCCATAGAGAAGATTGTTACAGAACATCATCCTGATGCCATTCTTCTAGGACCACAGGTAAAATATCTATACGATAAGGTTGTGGAACGTTATGGTCATTTAGGAAAACCAATTTTTGTTATCGATTCTGAGGAATACGGTAATATGGACGGAGAGAGAGTTCTCAAACGTGCAATTTTAGAAATTAAAAAGAAAAAAGCAGAAAGCGAAGGTAAATAATTGAATATGAAGGGTTTAGAAAAATTTTTTGTCCCAATCGCTGATGCCTTATCGAAGAATAAGGTGTTAGTCGCAATCCGCGATGGGTTTGCACGTGCAGTACCTGTAGTTATCGTTGGATCCATGTTCCTATTAATCTCTAATTTCCCAATTAAGGGTTGGTCTGAGATGATTGCTTCTTTTGCAGGAGAAGGATGGGAAAAATATTTTAATGCTGTAACAGCCGTTACATTTGACTGCTATGCATTACTATCCGTTATTGGTATTGCGTACGCATACGCGCGCGAAAAGAATGTGGATAGAATTGCATCCGCAATGGTAGCTCTTGTTGTGTTCTTGATGATTACTCCTATGAAACATCCTGAATTCGTAAATGCAGATGGCAAGATGTTCTCTGGTTTTGCATTAAGTAACTTAGGTACTAAGGGTATCTTCTTAGCAATGATTGTTGCAATTATCTCTACGGAAATTTTTGCTTTTGCAGTTAAGAAGAAGCTAGTTATTAAGTTACCTGAGGGTGTTCCACCAGCAGTTATGGATTCATTTGCTGCGTTAATTCCAGCAGGCTTATCCATGCTTGTATTCTTCTTTGTAAACATGTTATTTGTAAATACTCCATATGGTAATGTACATGCATTCATATATGAGGTATTACAAGCACCGTTAGTTGGATTAGGTAAGTCACAAGCATTTGAAGTAATTTATCAGTTCTTAGGTTCATTGTTCTGGTTCTTTGGTATTCATGGACCATCAGTTACAAAAACAGTTTTCGGTCCAATTCATAAGGCATTATCATTAGAAAACTATGAATTGGCTAAGGCTGGTTTACCAATGACAAATATATTCACAAGAGCGTTCTCAGATTTCTTCTGTAACTTTGGTGGTAGTGGATCCACATTGGGTCTAGTAATAATGATGACATTCTTTGCAAAGTCCAAGCGTTTGAAGACTTTAGGAAAAATGGCTCTT
>CALHUY010000025.1 GCA_938039295.1 uncultured Solobacterium sp. | reverse complement strand
ATAAGATAATCAGCCATTTCTCCTTTACAGGCTCAAAGAGATCAATTAGTTTGGTAGAAGAGCCTTGTGCAATTCTATAAATTTGCATGAGGATTAGAAGCATGAAATACTGCATTATAATTGAACTAATAAATGATAAAAGGAAACTTGATTGTACTACTTCAAAAAAGTTAAGTTGACTGATATTACCAGTTAAAAACATCTGAATGACCTGGAAATCAGAGAGAATAGAGATTAATAATTGTAAAAATAAATACAAAAGAAAGTATCTCCAAAAACTCTTTCTCCGAATCTGATACACATGATTATAAAATTTATTATCGACAAACATATTCGTACTCTCACTTTCTATTAATTATGAAGTATGCCTAAATAAATCTTCTATATGAATATTGTATCACTAGAAAATGACATATTTAAAATAATTTTATAAAATTTAATGTACAATGAATATTCAAAAAAATGAATATTCATCCTATAATAAACATAGGAGTTGAACTATGGACTATAATAATCAGCTAATGAGCAAAAATGGACTTGCAGTACTAAGTCTTGCAAAAGCCCTTATAAAATATAAAGTTGGGGATAGGACACCAACTGTTACGGAGTTAAGTGAGAGATTGAATATTTCGAGGGGCACTGCACAATCTGCGCTTAAGACTTTGCAGAATAATAATGCGATTCATATTGTAAGTAAAGGACACTTAGGATCTTATGTAATTGAAAAGAATGATAAGGTTCTACTTGAACTTGCAGGAATTAATTTGCTGGTAGGTGCTATGCCATTACCATATTCTAGAAAATATGAGGGACTGGCAACAGGTATTATTACAACCATGGAAAATAAACATGGTATCCCAATGACACTATCGTATATGAGAGGTGCTAAGAATAGAATCGCTATGGTCTTAGAGAATCGTTATAATTTTGCGGTTGTATCGAAATACGCAGCGAAAGAGTTTTTGGATGCGCATAAAGGTCAAATTGATATTGTATGTGAATTTGGAGAGGGTACTTATTGTTCATCGCATGTTATCGTGTTCCATGATGAACATATAAAAGATATTCAGGATGGTATGCGAATTGGTATCGATCGTGACTCGATTGATCAAAGTGATATTACAAAGCGTGCATGTGGAATGAAAAAGGTTGAATTTATTCCTGTTGAATCAAATAATTTACTGCGACTAGTTCAAAATGGTGAGATTGATGCGGCTGTTTGGAATGAAGATGAAATCATTGATAAGATGTCAAAAATAAATTACGTGAAAGTTACAATCGATGATAATGATGATACAAATGCAGTCATTGTAACAAATGGTAAATCGCCTGAAATGACTGAACTATTACGACAGATGCTTGATGTAAAAGAAACCTTAACGATTCAAAATCTTGTTTTAGAGGGAATTGTAACACCGAGTTATTAGGTAGTATATTATGAGAATACAAGATGAAAAGTTTCGTCATATCTGTAATTTTAGGGATTTAGGTGGTTATTTTACCCGGGATGGTAAAAAGGTTAGAACAGGACTGTTCTATCGTAGTTGTTACCTAGGGTGGATGAATGAAGAGGAACTACATCATATACAAGATTTAGGGATTAAAACGGTATTAGACTTACGTACATCATATGAAGCATTTGATGATCCGGACCCAGTTATTGAAGGAATTGAAAATTATAGAGTAAGTGGAATGCGTGACCGTAATGGCGAGGGTGTAGATTTCTCACCGTATGGGATTCATAAGATGATCATTTCGGATGATAGTGATCAAGAGACATTACATAAGCATATGGTCCAATTATATCGGGATATGATGTTTAGGAATGAAGGTTTCATGTTTATCATTGAAATGATGAAACAGAATATAGAATTTCCAATATTATTTCATTGTGCTACTGGGAAGGATAGAACAGGTGCTATCGCAGCGCTCTTATATTTGTTACTAGGTGTATCTATAGAAGATATTATGGAAGACTACCTATTATCTAATAAGGCTTATCATGAACGTATTGAAAAGGCACTAGAAAAAAATCAATGCGCAATCAAGAAGGAACCGACACTTAAACGAAT
>CALHUY010000024.1 GCA_938039295.1 uncultured Solobacterium sp. | reverse complement strand
GAATGGAAGCTTTGAAAGACATATCAATCGCGTACGAAAGAAGATGCGAAAATAATATGCTTGCATGAAAAAAGGAACTATTGTTCCTTTTTGTATTTTTGTAATGATGAAATTAAGAATGGCATTGCTTGTTCAAAGTTAACACCATAGATATTATGATTTTCTTCTTCCAATGTTTTATGGATAGATTCCTTCACGTAATCGCAAGCAAGTGTCATTGCTTGTAGTAGGGATAAACCTTGTAAAAGTCCACCGCTGAAGGTACTTGCCCAAATATCACCTGTACCGTGGAAGTGTTGTGGTTCTTCCTCATTGAAGTATGTTGTGTAGGTATCTGTATCCTTTTCGTATGCATACGCACCGATACGGCCTGGTTCAAATGTTACACCAGTGATAATTGCGGTATGACATCCAAGATCTGTTAGTTGACGTAATACATGCTTGATATAGTCTTCATCATAGTTTTCCTGATATGGAATATCTAATAAGAAGGAAGCTTCTGTTAGGTTTGGTACGATAATGTCTGCGATAGCACATAAATCACGCATCTTCTTGGTAAATGGAATATCGAATCCTGTATATAGTTTTCCATTATCTGCCATACATGGATCTACGATACGAAGAGAGTGTGTTCCAAACTCCTCGAATATCTTTTTGGCAAGATCAATTTGTTCGAAGGAACCAAGATATCCTGTGTAGATTCCATCGAATGTAAAGCCTTCTTTTTGCCAGTGAGCGAGTATTGGATTTACTTCATTAGTTAAATCGTGAAAGGTAAAGCCTTGAAACATGGTATGTGTTGAAAGTACGGCAGTTGGGATAACAGCAGTTTCAATACCCATCGCAGACAGTACTGGTAAAGCAACTGTTAATGAGCATTTTCCTACACAGGATATATCCTGCATTGTCATAATTTTCTTCATGAGAAATCTCCTAGTCTATAAATATCATTATAGAAGATACTAAAAAAGTGGAAATTACCAGATTGATAGAAAATCATATAACCAGATACAATATTTAGCTCTTCATGCGTGCATGTGATTTTCGATATTGGTTTGGTGTCTTATTATATTCTTTTAAGAATAGACGGTTGAAGTAACTAGGTTGTCCAAAGCCACAAGAGTATGCAATTTCTGTAATTTGTTCGGAAGTTGTGACTAGTTTTTCGGCACTCATCTGAAGACGATAAGTATTTAAGAAGTCAATTGGGGATTTACCTGTGTACTTTTGAAACAAACGAATACAGGTACTCTTACTAACTTGTCCAGCATCCGCAATATCTTCTAAACCTATCTTTGAACCATAGTGCTCATGAATATAGCTAGTCATATTTCTTTGGATTTGTATATTTGTGTCATATGTAGAAGGTATTGTTTGACGGCCATACTCATATGCCATATATAAACAACGAAGGATGCGGTAAATTAAGGCATATTCTTCCATTTCATAGCCTACCGGTTTTTCACGCTGTAGAATCTCAAGTTCTTTCATAAGCGTATACATATCTAGGCCGATACCTTTATCCATATGGAACTGAATGTGAGCAAAGGCATCTTTTTCTAAAAGTGGACAAATATATTTCTCATAGATGTGTTGGTCTTTGATGTAATAATCTGGATTGAAGATAATTGTGCGTTTTCTACATTTGAGATTCGTTTTCTTTTCGTTGTGGATGTGATGCATCTTGTTGCGGTTGATAATACAGATATCACCCTGACTGATTAAAAATTGTGATCCATCCACACTACAGTAGAATTTTCCTTCTACAACTTCAATCAATTCAAATGAATTGTGCCAGTGTGATAGTTCATCTTGAGATTGTTGATTATATTCCTCATCTTCAATAATGAGTGGAAGTTCAAAGTTCATCATATATGCTCTCCTTATGTTGATAATATTATACTATTTTATGACTAAATAATACTATTATACATATATAAATGATTATATACTATCAATGTCAGCTGATATAGCTGTAGAAAATATTGAAAAGGAGAATATAAATTATGAACAACAAATTAAATGTATTATTATCCGACTTAGTCGTTTTCTATCACAAGTTACAAAATAAGCACTGGTATGTAAGTGGACAGTCATTCTTCCAGATTCACCCAGAACTCGAGAATCTATATAATGCAGTATTACCACAGGTTGATACAGTTGGTGAATTAATCTTAATGAATGGTGGTAAGCCAGTTTCAACACTCAAGGAATTCCTTGCGAATGCAAAGATTGAAGAAGGTACAGATGCATTCGTCACAAGTGTGAAGACTTTATACTCTGAATTATTACCAGACTATCAGTATCTATTAAAGAGCGTTACAGAAATCAAGGAAGCTGCAGATGCAGAGAATAACTACCTTGTATCTGCGAAGATGGATGAATTTATCGCATCTTATGCTAAGACAATCTGGATGTTAAACCAGGCATTACTATAATTAATCAGAAATATATGTTATCCCTGCTATAGTTCCCCCTATAACTAGCAGGGATTTCTATTTTGACAAAGGGATGAAACAGAACTATAATTTCTAACGGAAATGGGGTTTTCCAAGATTAAGAAATCTAAACCGCGATAAGTGCTGATAACTCCTGTAACTTCTTTTTGTTACGGGTATCAGCATTTTTATATTATATAAGGAGGTAGAGAGATGTTATTTAGTTTTGCGATGATGATTCTAGTTGGTGTTTTACTTGCAATGATGATGCGTAAGTTTGGTTTGCCAAATTTGTTGGGCTATCTACTAGCTGGAATCATATTAGGACCATTTGTGTTCAATGTGATTGATACAATAACCTTTCAGATTTCATCTGACATTCGTCAGATTGCATTAATGATTATCTTGATGCGTGCAGGTTTAAACCTAAAGATATCAGATTTAAAGAAGGTTGGCTCATCTGCGTTACTGATGTGTTTTGTGCCAGCTAGCTTTGAAATTATAGGACTAATGATTCTAGCACCAATTTTTCTGCATTTAGATTTGTTGAATGCCGCATTACTTGGAACGGTATTAGCTGCAGTATCACCAGCTGTAGTAGTACCACTCATGTTAAAGCTAATGGATGAGGGGTATGGTACAAAAGAAGGGATTCCTCAACTTATCATGGCTGGTGCTTCGATGGATGATGTGTATGTGATTGTGTTATTTACATCATTACTGACACTTGCTAAGAGTGGGGAATTCAATGCATTATCCTTATTACGTATTCCAACATCAATCTTATTTGGAATTATTTCTGGAATTGTATTAGGATATGTGCTTTGTAAGTTATATCGATTGTTGAAGTTATCCACAGAGATTGAACTTGCAAGCATGTTTGCGATTGGGATGGTACTCATTACAATCGAAAGAATGATGGCGGGTGTTGTGGGATTCTCTGGGCTACTTGCAATTATGGCAATGACCGCTGCGATACGACATATCAAGCCAGAGATGGCAGACAAATATTCCACTATACTTGCAAAGTTATGGCAGCCAGCTGAAATCTTCTTATTTGCCTTAGTAGGCGCAAGCGTAAGAATTGATTATGCATTATCCTTTGGACCAGTTGTTTTAGTAGTGATTATCTTGGCGCTTCTATTCCGCATGCTTGGTGTATATCTGAGTATCATGCAAACAAAGTTCAATAGGAAGGAAAGGATATTCACGATGATTGCCTATATTCCAAAGGCAACGGTACAAGCAGCGATAGGAGGACTTGCATTAGAGGCAGGGCTTGCTAGTGGGGAGTTGATTCTGACAACTGCAGTTACCGCAATCTTAGTGACAGCACCACTTTGCGCAATCTTTATTTCATTTACTTACCGTAACTTTTTACAAAAAGCGTAGAGTCTTGTAGGAGTTTTAAAACAATTCTTGTTTTATTCTGTTTTTCGTCTTTACTTCTAGTTCCTATTTGTTATGATAGTAACGTGTTTTATAGTTTGGTAACGGATGTCTTTAGGACAGGAAGGATGGAGCTATGGCTTTAGGTGTTGTGACTCTCCGAACAATAGAATATATTGTCGACGCTTCGACAAATACATTTTTAATGGCGGTTTTCTGCGCCCAAAAATGCGGAAAGAATACTTTTTGAATACAGTCTGTGGAGGAGTCTCCACAGATTTTTTGTTTTAACTGAAAACGGAGGAAGAAAAGATGAAAAAAGTAGCGATTTTAATGGGTAGTGACAGTGACTTCGGTGTGATGTCAAAAGCAGTTTCAGTGTTAAAGGAATTTGAAATTCCAGTAGAAGTTCATGTATATTCTGCACATCGTACACCTGAGAAGGTAGCAGAGTTTGCCTCAAATGCGAAGGATAATGGCTTTGGTGTCATTATTGCAGGTGCTGGAATGGCAGCTGCTTTAGCAGGTGTAGTAGCAGGACATACAACGCTACCAGTTATCGGAGTTCCTCTAAAGTCCAATGCATTAGAAGGTGTAGATGCGCTATTATCTACAGTTATGATGCCTAGTGGTATCCCAGTTGCGACAGTTGCGATTGATGGTTCCAAGAATGCAGCGTATTTAGCGGCACAAATCTTAGCTATCGGTGATGAAAAACTTGCAAAGAAAGTATTAGAAAATCGTCAGAAACAAAGCGCAGCAGTATTAGTGAAAGATCAAGAACTTCAAGAAAAAGTACAGGCATTATAAATATAGGAGAGAGAACATGCAGGATATGATTCATGAGGAGTGTGGTGTTTTCGGCATTTACGATAAAAACATGGTGAGTGATGTAGTATCCGATACTTACTATGGTTTATTTGCCTTACAGCATCGTGGACAAGAAAGTTGTGGTATTGCGGTCAATGACCGTGGGATTATCACAGCACATAAAGATGTGGGTTTAGTTCGTGAAGTCTTTGATCAACATGAATTAGATAAATTAGGAAAAGGCCAGATGGCGATTGGTCATACCAGATATTCAACGTTTGGTACGGTTAATCATACAAATGCACAACCATTAGTGGTTCGTCATATAAAAGGACAATTAGCCATTGCACATAATGGAAATCTTACAAACGCAGCTGAGCTTCGTGAAGAATTAGAACGCAAGGGTGCAATTTTCCATACAACAAACGATTCTGAAATTATTTGTTATATCATCATCCAAGAACGCTTAAAGACTTCTTCTATTGAAGAAGCGATTGAAAATACAATGAATCGCATTGAAGGTGCCTATAGTCTTGTAGTGATGTCACCTGAGAAGTTGATTGCAGTTAGAGATAAGATGGGTTTTCGCCCATTAGTCATGGGAAAAGATGAGAATGGCAGAATTGTATTTGCGTCTGAAACCTGTGCATTTGCGGCAGTTGGCGTAGAGTATGTACGTGATATAGATGCTGGAGAAATTGTTGTTATTGATCATGATGGTATAGAACATTCGATTCGTACCCATTGTA
>CALHUY010000023.1 GCA_938039295.1 uncultured Solobacterium sp. | reverse complement strand
ATTTATTAAAGATGGTATTGTTTATCATGAATTGTATAGAGGTACAAATGAGAATCAAGCAGAATTTATGGAACGTATTCATCAAGCACAGTTAGTTCTTTCAAAAAGAGGTGAAGACTAATGAAGTGGGGTATGGCATTAGGGTTTGCAAAGCGTAACCTGCATGCAAATAGATTGCTTGAAATACCATTTGTATTATCAATTGGAATCATGTTTCTATTGTTTAATATCATGGTATCACTCTTATCAAATCAATATGTATTGACGCGACATGCGGATTTACCATCTGTTATTCAATTTGGTGTTGTTATAATTGCTATCTTTACATTTATCTTTGTCATGTATGCAAATGGTTTTTTAATCAAGCGTAGAAACAAGGAATTTGCATTATATGGAATTCTTGGTCTAGAAAAGAAACATATTCGTAAAATCCTATTCATTGAGTATTTTGTATTATTTATTTGTTCTCTTTTTATTGGTGTTGTTGGTGGATATATTTTTGGCAAAGTTACTTTCATTGCATTGAATTATCTGTTGAAAGATACAGCAGGTAGCTTAATGGATTATCCATTTAGTATGAAGTCATGTGTATCGACAGTAGTATTAGCTTTCGTATTATTTGTTATTACTCTTATCGGAAATAATATTAAGATATATCTTGCAACTCCTGTACAACTTCTAGGAAATCAACATAAAGGTGAAGGTGAACCAAAAAATAGATATCTATTCTTATTGTTGGGCTTCATTTTACTTGGCGCAGGATATGCAATTGCCTTAACAATTCAAGGAATATTAAGTTCATTGGTCTATTTCTTCTCAGCTGCGTTATTAGTGCTAATAGGAACATATCTTTTATATATATCATTCTCAATTTTTATCCTAAAACTACAAAGAATCAATGAAAAATATTATTATAAGCCAACACATTTTCTAAGTGTTAGTGGACTATTGTATCGTATGAAGGCAAATGCGGTATCACTTGCGAGTGTGTCGATTCTTAGCACTGGTGTATTGATTACGTTATCTGCAACAGCAGCGATTTACTCTACAGTTCAAAAAACAGTGGATAATGTTATGCCACGAGAATATTTGTTATCATCGGATGAAATCGTTACTACAGAAAATAAAGATGAAATTGAACATATTTTATATACTGCAGCGAATCAAGGCCTAGAAGTTTCTAATGGCATTGAGGATGATTACGTTTCTTATGGATACATGACATCTGCATCTCGTGTAGGAAATGAATTGAAAGCTTTAAAATCAGAACAAGCACAAAAACCATATTTTATGATTGTTCGTGATCTTGCAAGTTATAACAAACGTACACATCAACAAATCGAGTTAAAAGACAATGAAATATTAATGTGTGCAAATCAAAAAAATCTTCTAGATTTAGATCAAGTGAAGATTGGTGATATTACATATACGATTCATAAAGTTCCAAATTTTATTCCTTCAACATATGCTGTAGAAAGTTATGGAATCATCGCAAAAGATTTCACAGTTATGAAAAAAATTGGGGAAGTTCTACAGATGAAGAATATTGACACAGGCGAATATTACACCCCAGATATTACAGCAGACCTAAATTGGAATCTTAAGTCAAATGTAGTTGATAAAACAAAATATTTTGCAACACAGTCGACATACGCAAAAGAAAACTCTTTCGATTTTGAGACAAAAGAACAAACTGTAAAAAAAGCGTATGAATTAAATGGTGGATTCTTATTTTTGGGTATATTAATTGGTATTATCTTTATTGTTGGTACTGTGTTGATTACATATTATAAACAAATAAATGAAGGATATGAAGATCGCGATAAATTCCAGATTATGAAAAAAGTTGGATTACCAGATCAATTAATTCACCAAACAAGTAATTCACAAGTATTATGGCTATTTTTAGCACCATTAGCAGTAGCTACTTTACATAGCCTAGTAGCTTCTAAGATAGTTTCTCAATTACTTGGTTTATTTGCGGTACATTCCTATATGGAGTATGCACAGATGTTATTTGCAGTAATAGGAATCTTCTCCATTGTTTATTTTGTTATATTCCGTCTTACATCAAGAGCATATTATCGCATTGTTCATTAGTTAGTTATGACAGTACATTTACATAAAATAAGTACAGTTCGTATCAAAGTAGCCGATCGTATGATCGGTTTTTATTTATGGTTACTGGCGTATTTTTTGTATAGCAATATTCATACAATGTGAAATATAGAAAGGAGAACTTTATTTGATATTAATATGGAGAAACATCAAAGATATGTGAGAAGAATTAAATAATCAACAATCTTGTGTGTTTCGGTTTGATTGCATTAATTGCAGTAATTAAAAGTTTCTGAAGTTTCATAGGATTTCTAACTTTCATTAGTAGAATATATACCAAAAATTATCGTAATTTATCCTCGCGAGAAAAACAGGGTGTTGTGTGCAGGAGGAGACAATTGTGCACAACAAAATAGATGAAATGGTATTGACTGTTCCCTTAGGGAACAGTACTACAGTTGAAATTGTAGAAAGCCAAGAAAAAGTGTTATCTGTAAATGAAGTATGTAAAATTGCGAATATCAGTCGTAAAACACTGTTTTATTACGATAAGATTGGTTTGCTATTACCAAAGAGAAGAATTGGTTCGCAACATACAAAAATGTATGATAAGAATGCAATCCATAAATTGCATCAGATTCAAATGTATAAAAATGCTGGGCTATTATTAAGAGAGATTCGTGAAATTCTTAGTGATTTAAAAGAGCATGCATACAAATATTTACAGAAAGCAAATGTCAGATTGACAAATGAACAAGAGAAAATTAAGATACAAAAAGAGAACCTGGAGATATTACTTCAGGAAATAAAACAGGGGGAATAATTATGGCAAAGGGCTTAATCACAAAAATCATCGTATCTGTATTAACAATCTTAGTACTTGTACTAGGATACAAAATTGTACTTTCACCACGAAATGGAAAGATTACAATGACATCTACAGAAATCAAAAATTCATTTAAAGAGATTGGTCAATTAGCAGTAGAGGAGTATAACTTTACGAATGTTGGAAAGTTTAGCCAAGATAACATGTCTGCGTTTGGAATCTCTATTCCGTTTACAGATAAGTCATTCTTAATGACTTACAGTGGTGTATGTAAAGCAGGTATCAAGGATATCTCTGAAATCAACATTGAAGTTAATCAATCAGAGAAAAAGGTAATCGTAGATTTACCAAATGTTGAAGTGTTAGATACATATATCGATGTAAACAGTATTGAAGTTTATGATCAAAGCTTTAATCCAATCAACCAGATTACTGTAAATGATGTAAAGAATTTCCAAGCTAATGAAACAGCTAAAGCTGAGGAACTTGCAATTAAGAATGGACTACTTGATAAAGCAAAAGTTCGTATGGAAGAAGTTGTTAAGAGCCAAGTAAAGATGTTGTTAAGCAATACAGAACAATCAGAATACGAAATCATTATTAATTGGAAGTAATTTCATCGCATAAAATTCTTAATAGGTTGACAGTATCTCATCAAAACTTTATATTAGGTTTAAATTAAGTAGGTCGAGGTAGTTCGGTCTATGCTGTGATGTATGGGTAATACCACTGCGGTGAACCTTGTTCAACTCAAGGCGCTTACTTAAAACTTGATATGTTAGGGATTACAGATAAAAATGTAGGTGGGAACAGTAATTATACAAAAAAGATGTATTCACATGGAATTTTTGACGAAGTTGAAACAGAATACAATACTTTGATGGTATTGAAGAGGTGATAAAATGATTTTAATTTTTCCTGAAGAGATAAAAAAACTTGAAGAAATTTATGGTCCATATATGATTAACTGCAAACTTAAAGAAGACGCGCCTCAAGAAGCAATAGATGCTTTCGAAAAAGAAGGCGAATGGATTCATGAACAATATAGATTGGCAGGTATGGAATGAAACATCGCAAGTAGCGGTGTTTTTTTATAGTTTTAAACCCTGGCATATTTTTTGCATATCAATAAATATAAAATCTAAACCAAGGATAGATAGTAAGTTGCTATTATAAGGAGGAAAAATCATGGAAAAAAATAGTTTAAATAATGAAATATTGAAACACATCCATTCACAATTAAAGAGATTAAGTTCTGTTATATTTTACTGTAAAGAATGTAATATTAAAGCTGGTAAAGTTGCGGGGAATATATACACATATGACTTTGAAAGTTTAACAATTACCATCAACCGCAAAGATATTGAAATAAAATTTAATACGGAACAAGAAATGATTGCACATAGGTTCAAAGATAGCACGTGTTTATTAGACTATGTGAATAAACATGGAGAAGTGCCGGAAGGATTTTGGTTAATTGATGACATAAAAGTTAATTTTGAAGAAGATGAATAATAGATCTTAAATAGCTGTAATAACCGGTTTATATTATGAATAGGATATATAGGCGGTAGATGCTTAGAATTAGAATTTCATTAATAAACTGGAGGTATTTCTGCTACTATCAAAATTTTTGCTAGGCAATAACTCGATATTTATCTGAAATTATTTATCATCCTATCTATAACATAAAATTTCTTTATGCTAAAGATTGAACAAAAATATGCTAGAGCTATTCTATCCTAATAAAAATAAAGAAGGGAGGTATAGAATAATGGATCTACGTGAACTATATGGGAAAGTTGTTGAAGTAAGTGCCTGTACAGGTATTAAAATAACAGGTGAAGTTATTGATTTCTATCCAAGCACTGGCACCAGTTCTGGGGAAGATGAGATTGATATATTCCCTAACAATACAAATCATATTATTCGTTTGAAGAAAAGTGAGATTCTACAGGTAAAGATAATCCATCCATAATTTACTAATTTTATAAGGTGATAACATTATAGTCATCACCTTATATAAATAATTACGAATGAACTGGTACGCCAAATCCAGGTATCTGCTTGATTTTCAAGTCTCACGGTCACATAGCGATTTCTTCCGCCTCTACACTCGCAACGTCAATTATAGTATTAATAATAATATTTTTAATTAACTACTAGTTTAGATATTTTGATAAATATCCGTTTAAAAAACTCGGATCAACCGAGTTTTTTATTTTTCTATATTTAGTCTGTGTTTGCCGTGGTATGTGATAGCCATGAAGTCTGGACCTACATGGCTTCCAATAACAGGTCCTAACTGCATGATAGAAATCTTTGTATCTTTGAACTGTGGATATGTTTCAATCAGATCGTTACGGAATGCAACTGCATCGTCGTATGCATCTGCGTGGATGATTGCGATTTCTTCATCCTTTGTATAATCTGCGATGTCTTCGGCACAGGATTCAATTAATGAACGGAGTGCTTTCTTTCTGCCACGTACTTGCTTAAAGGAAACAAGCTTTCCACTATCTGGAATATAGATTAATGGCTTGATGGATAGAATTGTTCCAAGTAGGGCAGATGCGTTGGATAATCTTCCTCCACGTCTTAACCACTGTAGGTCTTCTACCATGAAACGATGAATGTATTCAAGCTTATGTGCATTTCCCCATTCCACAACTTGATCATAATCCCATCCTTCTTCATGACGTTTTATTAATTGCTTTAAGAAGAGGGCAAGACCTCCTGTAACGCAATAGCTGTCTAATAGACTAATCTTACGATCTGGGTATTCTTCGCTTAAAGTTTGAATTGCACGCTCTGCGTTATTAATAGATGCTGATAATGCGCGTGTCATATCAACAAATAGGACATCGTTACCTGCTTCTAGAAGTTCTTTTAAGAACTCGTAGTATGCATATTCAGTAATTTGAGATGTATTTGGTTGTTTACCTGCACGCATGGAAGACATTAAGAAATTTCGACTTTCTTCTGTGCAATCATCTATATAAACTTTATCATCAATCGTATATGTATATGAGATAAAGGGGATATTGTGTTTATTAAGGTACTCTGCTGGCAAATCTGCAGTAGAGGATGTTGCGATTACATATTTGTTCATAAAACCTCCAAGTCTCATAAAAGTATTATAAAGAATTAAAGACATTTGTCTATTAATTTAAGACAAAATAAATAAAATGTCGTGAAATTTTCACAATACAAATAACTGAAAAATTATAATCTGGATTACAGAAAATATTGACAATGTTAGTTAGTGAGTCTAAACTAACATTAGTTAGAGCCCTCTAACTTTTGTTCATTTATAAAAGGAGGCAAGCGATGATACCATTAGCTTTAGGAGTAATCGGTCAAGAATATAAAATTGTTAAAATCGGGGGAAGTGCAGAAGTGAAACAGCACTTAGCTGACCTCGGTTTTGTTGTTGGTGGCTCTGCCACAGTTGTCTCAGAAGTCGGTGGAAATCTAATTGTAAATGTGAAAGAAACACGTATTGCAATTGGGAAAGAAATGGCTATGAAAGTCATGATATAGGGAGGACAGAATGAATACATTAAAGGAAGTTGCGATTGGCGGTACTGCAAAGGTTGTCAAGCTCCATGGTGAAGGCGCTGTGAAGCGTAGAATCATGGACATGGGTATCACAAAGGGAGTTGAAGTTTACGTTCGTAAGGTTGCTCCATTAGGTGATCCAATTGAAGTAACTGTAAGAGGCTATGAATTATCCATCCGTAAGGATGATGCCGCAATGATTGAAGTTGAGTAATTCATAGATGAATGAGGGAGAAAATTAGTATGGCAAACGAAAGATTAAAGATTGCCTTAGCGGGTAATCCAAATAGTGGTAAAACAACTTTATTTAATGCCTTGACGGGTTCTAATCAGTATGTAGGTAACTGGCCAGGTGTAACAGTTGAAAAGAAAGAGGGTAAACTCAAGAAACATCCAGATGTCATTATTGAGGACTTACCTGGTATTTATTCTTTATCACCATATACATTAGAGGAAGTGGTTTCTCGTAATTATTTGATTGGTGAACATCCTGATGCGATTTTAAATATCGTAGATGGTACAAACTTAGAGCGTAACTTATATCTAACAACACAGTTACTTGAAATTGGAGTTCCAGTTGTAGTAGCTGTAAATATGATGGACCTTGTAAAGAAGGCTGATGATAAGATTGATATCGCTGCCTTAAGTGAGAAGCTAGGTTGTAAGATTGTTGAGATTTCTGCGTTAAAAGAAACAGGTATTATGGAAGCTGCAGAAGCTGCAATTGCGGCTGCTGAAGCAAAGTCAGCTACAGCAATCCATAAGTATGAAGATAAGATTGAAACAGCTCTTTCTAAGATTTCAGATTCTGTATTAACTGATGTACCTGCTGATCAAAAGCGTTGGTATGCAATCAAAGTATTTGAAAGAGATGAAAAAGTACTTGCAAGATTGAATCTCAATGAAAGCCAGATGGCTGAAGTAGAGAAAATTGTTTCTGCAGTAGAGAAGGATTTGGATGATGATGCGGAATCTATTATCACTAATGCTCGTTACACATTTATTACAGAAACACTTAATGGTATCTATACAAAGCAGAATGCTGGCAAACTCAGCGTTTCTGATAAAATTGATAACATCGTTACAAACCGTTGGTTAGGTTTACCTATCTTTGCGGTAGTAATGTTTATCGTTTACTTTGTATCTATTCAAACATTTGGTACAGGTGCTACTGACTGGGTAAACGATGGTTTATTCGGTGATGGTTGGTTCTGGTTTGGCTTAGGACGTGCAGAGTTTGATGAAGATTCTGGTACATATAAAGCGGACCAAGAAGCTAAACAATCATTTATCGATGAAGCGATTGAAAAGGGTTATGTTACCTCTAGTGAAAACGATGAAGGTGATACAGAAATTACAGTTCTAAAACAAGAACAGTTAGAGAACTTGGTTGTTTCAGCTGATATTCATAATGATGAAGGTGATGTTGAGGAAACGCGTGAAGTAACTTACTCTGATTATGAAATCTATTCTGCTGAAGAAGAACCTGAAGCTGCTACATATGGTCCATGGCAAGATGGCTTACCAACAGTCATTGGTAACTTCTTGAAGTCTATTGAAGTTGCTGATTGGTTACAGAGTCTTATCCTAAATGGTATTGTTGCTGGTGTAGGTGCGGTTCTTGGTTTCTTACCTCAGATGTTAGTATTATTCTTCTTCCTAGCATTCTTGGAAGGTTGCGGTTATATGGCACGTATTGCGTTTGTTATGGACCGTGTATTCCGTAAGTTTGGCTTATCTGGTAAGAGTTTTATCCCAATGTTAATTGGTACAGGTTGTGGTGTTCCTGGTGTCATGGCTTCACGTACAATCGAGAATGAGCGTGACCGTCGTATGACAGTTATGACTACAACATTTATTCCATGTTCTGCTAAGTTACCAGTTATCGCTTTAATCGCTGGTGCTTTCTTCCAGAAGTCTGGATTAGTAGCGACAAGTGCTTACTTCTTAGGTATTGCGGCTATCGTTATTTCAGGTATTACATTAAAGAAGACAAAGATGTTTGCTGGTGATCCTGCACCATTCGTAATGGAGTTACCTGCATACCACTGGCCAACTCCATCCAATATCTTACATTCTATGTGGGAGCGTGGTTCTTCCTTCGTAAAGAAGGCAGGAACAATTATCTTACTTGCGACTGTATTTGTATGGTTCATGCAAAGCTATGGCTTTACTGAAAATGGATTTGGTGCTGTAGAACAGTCTGAATCTATGCTTGCAGTCATTGGTAATGCAATCAAGTTTATCTTCATACCTTTAGGTTGGGGAGATTGGCGTGCGGCTGTAGCTTCTATTACTGGTTTAGTTGCTAAGGAGAACGTTGTAGGTACAATGGGTGTTCTCTATGGTGCTGGTGAGGTTGCAGAAAATGGATGGCAGATCTTTAAATCTATGGCAAATGCCTTCAACAATAATCCAGTTGCAGGTTACTCATTCCTAGCATTCAACTTACTATGTGCTCCATGCTTTGCGGCAATTGGTGCTATCCGTCGTGAGATGAATAATGGTAAGTGGACATGGTTTGCAATTGCTTACCAGTGTGGTCTAGCTTATGTAATTGCACTCATTATCTACCAGGTAGGTTCTGCAGTTACAGGTAATATCCACCCAATTGGACTCGTTGTTGCGATTGTATGTATTGTAGCGATTATCTGGGGACTTGTTCGTCCAGGTTACAAAGAAAAATAATGATTTACCATAAGGTGCAGGGAAACCTGTACCTTATTTAGAAAGGTGTATGAATATGTCTATACACGAATTAACAGCAGCGAAGATTAAGTACCTCGTTACATTACTTCGTTTAGATCCAAATGGTAGAGGTGTACGTAGCATAGCACTTGCAAAGGAACTGAATGTTTCTAGACCAAGTGTTTGTGCGATGTTAACAAAGCTAGCACATGAAGGGTATCTTAACAAAGAACACTATGGTATTGTATACCTTTGCGAAAAGGGAAAAGAAATAGGGAAGACCTATAGTGCAGTAGAACTGCATTAAGCATATTCAGGAATCTGAATTTAGAAAGAAGGTAGTATGGGTACATTAGTAGTAGGTGGCATTGTTGCCATCATCATTGGATTTGCGATTCACTCAACAATTAAAAGAGGTACATCTGGTTGTTGTTCATCTGGAGGATCTTGTGGTTGTGGTGGAGGATGTGGCTGTCACACAGATGTAAAAGTTACCGATAAGAATCTTGAACATTATCCATTTGAAGCAGTTCTAACTGTGGATGGTATGACTTGTGGACATTGTGCTTCAAAAGTTGAAAATGCATTAAATACATTAGATGGTGTATATACAGTTGTAGACTCTGATTTAAAAAAGGCACACGTTCATATGAAGTCTAAACTAGATGAAGCGGTATTACGCAAAGCTGTCAATGACTTAGGTGAATATACAGTATTACGTATTGATTGGATGAAATAGAAAAGTGGTTACTTCATAACGAAGTGACCACTTTTTTACATCAATGATGCTGGATACAAGAGAGGAAGTATGTATAGGAAGAGAATATAACTTGTGACAAATGTTGCTGTTATAAACTGGATTAGATTAAATTTCTTATGCATACGAATTATCATTAAGATAAGAGAAATGAAGATAGCCACAAGTAACCAAAGGGCAATGACTCTTCGTTCAGTATAACCGTAGGTAAAGAAATATAGTCCAAGTTTTAAACATGCAAGCAAGTTGAAACAGATAGTTGTAAATAACAAGATATATGTATCAATCTTAGGACTGCTAGTGTCTTCTTTTCTAATTAAGAAGTTTAGAGCCAAGATAAGTACGATGTTTAATCCCATGATTCTAAAGAAGTTCCAGAAACCCCTGACTGCATATTCACACGAACTTTGTGCAGTAGGTGCTGCTAATACAGTAGGTAAATCAGACAACTGGAAGATAAAGAATACAAGGTATAAAACAAGCAGTACAGCGTTTGTAAGATGAATAGATATAAGTGGAATCACTCTTTTCTTTAGGAAGAACTCTTTACAACCATCGTAAGATATAAATGGTTTCTCATTAAGGATACAACTACTGATAAGACCGAATAGATATGCACCAACAGGTAAACTCCAAATGATTCGATAAAAATACATCGTGTTAAAAATCTGGAATATGAATCGCCAAAGGTGTGTAGTAAGATTGGCGAAGTTTTCGTCGATGGCCGATAATTGTTCTAATGCGAAAAGTATCAGTGGAATCACAATGACAATGCTAAATAAAATCGTTTTAAATTGTCTAGAATGGATATGTGTAAGTGTGTATTTAATGACATGGATAATACGTGCAAATATATGTGAGAATGGCTGAATTATCCACCCTTGGAAGAAATCTAATAGGATCGTTTCACTTGTGTTTGGAAGGGATAATTTTTGGAAACGACATAGTGTATAGTAGATAACGGTTGCGTGCAAAAACACTAATTTTTCAAATTCAAAAGAACGGTCAAATCCTAGAAGTATTCCTTGAAACAATAAGAAAATTGCCCATAGTATTGATTCTTTCGTGCGCTCTTTGTGTATGAAGTATGCACTGGTTTCAATCATAATGATGTAGAGTAATGCTAGCTTTGCAAAGGCAAAGTAAATAACGTAAAACGATGCATAAAAATATCCAAATAGATAGGTTGCGATTGCGATACAGAATAAAAGTGTATCGTGAGCAATCATAGGTTGTTTATTCTGGTTCATAAGTAAGTATGTCTCCTGGTTGGCAATCTAAAATCTTGCATAAAGCTTCAAGTGTAGAAAAGCGGATTGCCTTTGCTTTTCCATTTTTTAGTATTGATAAGTTTGCAGGTGTAATATCGATCTTTTCGGCAAGTTCACCAGCACTGATATGACGTTTTGCCATAATGACATTTAAATCTACGTTAATAGGCATGTTTCACCTCATATCGTCAGGTCTAATTCGTCTTTCATACGAATTGCCTGCTGGAATATATTTTGAATAATACGAATAATCAAAGCAAAGAAAATTGCCGCAAATACAATACTATAGAATAGCTTGGACCATATTGCCGCAAGAATAAAGGCTAGAACACTTCCTGCCAAACAACAAAGACTTGCATGTCTTAATAGATTTACATTCTCCGTAATAAATACATTCTCTTTAGAAATATTTACGAGAAGTTGATTAATGATGTATAGCAGGCGAAGTAATACAACAAAGCCTACATAACCAATACCACAGGCTAGTATAATCTGATTCTGTGTAGAAATTGAAGTGATGTTTCGACTGTCAATAAACTCTGTTGCGATTGAAACGCTATTGATAATGATATACATGGCAACAAGTGCAATGAGTAATATCAAGATGCGTGTAAGTAATAAGCTGTTGCGTATATGTTTTGAACTAGATTCCATCATCAAGTCCTCCTTGCGAAAGTATCATAGTACAGATATTTCTGTATTTCAATAATTATTTATCGAAAAACAATAAATAATTATAGTTGACACTTGTATATTACTGTATTAATATAATAGTGTATTAAGACAATAATACAGAAGGAGAAATGATGAGTTGGGAATTTAGAAATGATCAAGCAATTTATCCGCAACTAGTCAGTATTATCAAACGAAGAATTGTGACGGGTGTATATCCAGCTGGTTCCAAGTTACCATCTGTTCGTGAATTAGCAGAAGAATCTGGAGTGAATCCAAATACGATGCAAAGAGCACTTACAGAACTTGAACAAGATGGTCTCGTATATACACAACGTACAGCAGGACGTTTTGTTAGTGAAGATAAATCTATGCTTGACAATATTAAGCATGAAGAGGCGAGAAGCCTAACCGCGGGATACTACGCTAAACTGAAAAAGCTAGGATATTCCAAAGAAGATATGATTGGTTTTATTAATACACAAGGAGAAGAATGATGAGTGTAATGTTTGAATGCAAAGGTTTAACAAAGAGATATGGTAATAAAGTTGCGTTAAACCATGTTGATCTTTCATTAGAGTCGGGACGTATCGTAGGTTTACTTGGACCTAACGGTAGTGGTAAGACAACAATGTTAAAGCTTGCTAACGGTTTATTGACACCAACAGATGGTGGAATCTTTATCGATGGTAAAAAGCCAGGAATTGAAACAAAGGCTATTGTGTCGTATCTACCAGATGCGGATTATCTGTTGGATTGGATGAATGTTGGTGAACTATTAGATATGTTCAAGAGTTTCTATGATGATTTCCGCTATGATCGTGCATTAAAGATGTTAGAGGAATTACATATTCAGTTAAATGATAAACTGAAGAATTTATCAAAGGGTAATAAAGAAAAAGTACAGCTTGTACTTGCGATGAGTCGTGAAGCGAAGGTTTATTTCTTAGATGAACCAATTGGTGGTGTTGACCCAGCGGCGAGAGATTACATCTTACGTACGATTATTGGCAACTACAGTGAGAATGCATTAGTAGTTATTTCTACACACTTAATCGCTGATGTTGAACCTGTATTAGATGAAGCTATCTTTATTCGTGATGGAGAAATTGTATTCCATCGTAGTGTCGATGAGATTCGTGAAAAAGAAGGTAAGTCAGTAGACGCATTATTCAGAGAGGTATTTGCATGCTAGGTAAATTAATTCATTTTGAGTTTAAATCAACATATAAATTATTTTTAATATTAATTGGTGCTGAATTCTTATTGTCACTAGTACTAGGTATGACAATTAATTCAAACCTTCAGATTATCTCAGAGAGGATGATGTATAGTCTACATTCCACAAATACTCCATCTACATTTTCATTCATTTTGATTTTAATGGTAGTCGGTGTCATATTTGCGACTTTCATTCTAATCTTTGGATCTTCTGTACAGCGTTTCCATAAGAATCTTTTATCTGGACAGGGATATTTGATGCATACATTACCAGTTACAACTTGGCAGCTTGTATTAAGTAAAGTGATTGCATATTTGATTTATGTTGTACTATTCGTACTTGCACAGATTATCTGCTTGCTTGGTGTAGCGATTGGTTCAGGTCAATTCATTGATATTATTCGTAGTATTGATTTCTATTGGGTTGAACGTGTAATCAGAGGAATATTAAATTTAGATTTCTTACAGGTTTGCTCAATATATCTATTTAGTGCATCCCGTTTCTTATTACTCATTTATCTATGTTATGCGATGGGTAACTTATTTCCAGAACACCGCTTACTTGTTGGTATCGCTACATTTGTGATTTTGGGTGTTGTGATTCCATCATTACTAGATCTTCCATCTATCCTTGTATATACATTTGGTGCTGTATCGATTATGAACGCATTCTACTATGGCATGAATTATCAAACAGTTACATTACTGTATACATTGATTATGAATGTAGCGCTATTTGCGGCCACTGTATATATCTTGCGTTATCATCTCAATCTGGAGTAATAACATATGATAAGACATATTGTAATGTTTAAGCTTCAAACTCTAAATCATGAGGAGAGTTTGAAAGAAGCGGTGACGCTTGCTAGAAATCTTACTAGTTTAAAGGAAGTCGCAAGTGGCGAAGTGGTATGTAATCATAAGGATGCAGATTCTACAAATTATGATTTTGCGTTAGTATTTGACTTTATATCCTTTGATGCATTAAATGCATACCAAGTTCACCCTGAACATTTAAAGTTAAAAGCTTTATTAAAAGATAAGATTCAAGCACGTTCTTGTATCGATTATGAGATTTAGAAGAAATTCTAAGTCTCTTTTTTGATAAATATGGGCATTTTCCTTGAAAATGAAATATAATTCTACTATCTTATAGGTGACTACGGTCATAGGAGGAACTCATAATGGAGAAGAAAGTTTCAAAACTAATCAACGACCAGATTAACAAAGAAATGTACAGTGCTTACTTATATCTAGAATTTGCAAATCATTTCACTGAAAAGGGATTAGATGGTTTCGCTAACTGGTATAACATCCAAGCTAAAGAAGAAATGGACCATGCATTAAAGTTCATCGCTTATCTACATGACAATGATGAAAAGGTAACTTATGAAGCAATCGCTAAGCCAGAGTCAAAGACAAAAGAAGATATTGATGTGTTAAAGGCTGCTTATGCTCATGAGAAGTCCATTACATCATCTATCAATGCAATCTATGCTGAAGCAAGCAAGGTAAATGACTACCGTACAACACAGTTCTTAGATTGGTTTATCTCAGAACAAGCAGAAGAAGAAAAGAACGCTGCTGACTTAATTCAAAAGATGGAATTATTTGGAAGTGATCCTAAAGCCCTATACTTATTGGATCATGAATTCGCATCACGTTCCTATAAATCATCAGCCCAATAAATATTAGGAGGAAAGAGTGAATATGAAATTTTTTGTTAACAGAACAACAAAAGAAATTATCGAAGTAGTATTAGGAAACGACACAACATTTACATCTGAAGGATCAGAAATGGTTGAATTAAAGGCTAATTCAACAGATGCTGCTGGTGAAAAGCACGTACCTGTAATGACAGTTGAAGGCAACAAGGTTCATGTAGTTGTTGGTTCTGTTCTTCACCCAATGACTGAAGAACATTCTATTCAGTTCATCGCTTTAGAAACAAAGCAGGGTGTACAGCGTAAGGCTTTATTACCTACAGACCAGCCAGTTGCTGACTTCGTATTAGCTGAAGGTGATGAAGTTGTAGCAGCTTATGAATACTGCAACTTACACGGCCTTTGGAAGGTAGAAGCTTAATCAAATAGATAAAGGGGAGAAATCCCCTTTTTTCATTGTATGAAAGTGATAGAATAAAGATGAAGTAGGTGATGTTATGAAGAAAAAAGTCATGTTCTTGTTTAATCCAGAAGCAGGCAATAACGCAATCGAAAAGATTGTCTTTGATATTATTAAGAACCTAACAATTTTTGATTGCGAAGTAACAGTGTTTCCAATCATGCCTGATAAGGGTTTAGGTTCAGAAGAGATTTTGATTAATCATGCTTCTGAATTTGAAACAATTGTAGTTTATGGAGGAGATGGAACACTAAACCGTGTTGTGAATATTATGATGCATCAGGATATTCACTTACCAATTGGTTATATTCCAGGTGGCACAACCAACGACTTCAGTAAAGCAATTGATGAAAATGGAACAATTGAATCCTATTGTCGCACGATAGCTTTCGGTAATCCATTCTCTTACGATGTAGGTTGTTTTAATGGTACATTCTTTAATTATGTAGCTGCTTTTGGTGCATTTACTGCGACAAGCTATGAAACATCTCGTGAGTCAAAGAAGATACTAGGATATGGAGCATATGTACTCAATGCACTCAGTAATCTTCCTGCAAGTCTAACCAATCGTACAAAGATGAAATTTATACATGATGGTATTGAAGAAGAAGGAACATTTGTCTTTGGTGCAATTTCTAACTCACCATCTGTTGGTGGATTTAAGCTACCATTTTATGAAGATTCCACACTAGATGATGGAAAGTTTGAAGTAGTATTAGTCGCTGCGTTAGATAATCTTGAAGTATTACATAACGTATTAAGCGGTGTTGCGACAGGTAATATTGATCCAAAATATGTACATGCATTTAAGACAGATAAGATTGAATTTATCTGTGAAGAAGATACAGCATGGACATTAGATGGGGAAGACGGTGGTAAACATCGTGCAGTTACTGTCGAAGTTCATCCAAAATCAATGACAATTATGACAAGTAAGTCATGATAATGTATAATAGGTACGTTGGAGGAAATTCATATGGATAAAATTGTTCGTATTGAAAATCGTATAGTATCCGTTGGTAAGGCTGATGGAAGCTTAGAAGAATTTGATATTGCGTATTTTAACTTCCCACCAAGAATTGGTGATTATGTTAATATCTATCGTAATGACGATAGTATTATCATCACTAAGGCTGAGAATATTTTTGATAACCGTTCTAACTCTCGTGGAGTGAATAAGACTACTTACGCTCTTCTTGCATTCTTCTTAGGTGTTTTCGGTGCCCAAGAATTCTATGCAGGCAATACACGTGCAGGTATGCTTTCACTTGTGTTCTGTTGGACAGGAGTCCCAGCTATCTACGGAATCTATAAGTTCATCATTGCGCTTTCTAAGCCAGCTGATGCAAACGGCAATATTGAAATGTAAAGCGGTATTCTTTGAATGCCGTTTTTCCATTTAAAGTATTTATGAACATGTTTCATTAAGGAGGAGAACATCATGAAACAATACACACCAATCAAAGAAGGCAAAGTACGTGAAATCTATGACGCTGATGATGCCTTGATTATGGTAGCGACTGACCGTATTTCTGCATTCGATGTTATTTTAAAGAATCAGGTAGTAAACAAAGGAATTGTTTTAACACAGATGTCACGTTTCTGGTTTAATCTGACAAATGATATTGTGAAAAATCATATGATTACAACAGACGTACAAGAAATGCCAGAATTTTTCCGTAATGAAAAATTTGCAGGTAGATCAATGATGTGCAAGAAGTTAGAGATGTTACCGATTGAGTGTATTGTAAGAGGATATATTACAGGTTCTGGTTGGGTAAGTTATCAAAAGGACCAAACGGTATGTAATATCAAATTGCCAGATGGTCTTAGAGAATGTGACCAACTTCCTGAGCCAATTTATACTCCATCCACAAAAGCTGAAATTGGCGAACATGATGAAAATATCAGTTATGAAAAGTCTGTAGAAATCTTAAAGAAAGCATACCCAGAGCGTGGTGAAGAGTATGCACAAAAGTTAAGAGATTATACGATTGCTCTTTATAAGAAGTGTGCTGAATATGCACGTACAAAGGGTATTATTATCGCCGATACAAAGTTTGAGTTCGGTCTTGATGAACATGGTGAAGTTGTACTAGCAGATGAAATGTTAACACCAGATTCAAGCCGTTTCTGGCCAGTCGAAGGCTACACACCAGGTAAGGGACAACCATCCTTCGATAAACAGTTTGTTAGAGACTGGTTAAAACAAAATCCTAATAGTGATTACTGCTTACCACAGGAAGTTATTGATAAGACAATTGCAAAGTACTTAGAAGCGTATCACTTATTAACAGGTAAAGAACTTACTTTCTAGCTGAGGAATACTCAGCTTTTTCTATGGAAAGATACTTGGAAAAGTGTATAGAAAAAGTGGAGGGTATTATGTGTAGAAGGAAAGATTATTTTAGAGATTTATGTAAAGCATATCCACTACAAAAACAACTGCAACAAGCACTTGAAATGAAGATGAAACGATCATCAACAGATGAAACACTTCAGAAACAATATCAAGCTGTTTTAAAACAAGTAGAGCAAGTAGAGAAAATGATGCATTACATGAAGGTCGTACATGGAAAGATGGCAATGGATATGTTTGTATCGTATTACATTGATGGAATACGACAGAAAGATATTGCATACCAATATCATATGTCCTTACGGACACTACAAAGACGTTTTCAAAGCTATCGTACTTTATTGGAAGAAGTTTTTCGTCATCGTATCGATTGTTTGTAGGAAGTGATATAATCCTGTCATTAGAACAGGAAGTAGATATGAAAAGAAGAAATCGTTTGATTGAACAAATACAATATCGTCTTAGAAAAAGTTATGGCATGGACCGTCTCAATACACATTTGCTCGTATTGGTGATAGTAATTTTAGTGTTAGGATTATTTGTAAAAAATAGTATTCCAGCGTTACTTGCATTTGTTATATTTGGTATGTTTATATACCGCTTTACATCACGAAATATCACTAAACGCAGTATTGAAAATCGTAAGTATCAAGATAGTAATCGCTTTGTCACAAGACAACTTAAAGCGATTCAAAATAATGTTACAAATAAAGAGTATAAGTACTTTGTATGTAAACGTTGCTTTCAACTTGTACGTGTTCCTAAGGGTAAGGGAGAAATTGTGATTCATTGTCCACACTGTAAACAAGAGTTTTCTGCGAAAAGTTAAGAATTCGTCAGTGTTTATCGATTGAAAAATAGGTGGGTTAGTTATAACATACTACATAGAAAGAAGGTAATTGATATGTCTAATATGAATCCTGTAACATTACAGAAAATTGATACTCTACGTGAGAATTATTTAAAGGATGAAAAGGCAAGAGTTGTTCGAAATGCCTTAGTAAAGAATGATATCGGTACAATTAGCCGTAACTTTGATGCGGAAAGAAATAACCCAAATATCTTCTCGATTGATTTAAAGACAATGCCAGTCACAAACCAATATCAGTCTGGTCGTTGTTGGATTTTCTCATCGATGAATGTACTACGTGAACTTATCGCAAAGAAATACAATATGGCTGAGTTTGAATTATCACAAAACTACATCGCATTCTACGACAAACTAGAAAAAGCAAACTGGTTTATGGAATGCACACTACAGGAAATTGATAGTCCTGTAGGAAGCGATAATATGCGTTTCTTATTAGAATGGGCTGTTGGTGATGGTGGCCAATGGAACATGTTAGTTAGTCTTGTAAAGAAGTATGGTATTGCACCTAAGAGTGCGATGCCTGATACTTACCAAGGCTCTCATACGGCTAAGATGAATGCGATTTTGAATCGCCGTCTACGTAAGTTTGTGGTAGATAGTCGTAAGTTAGCACAAGCAGGTAAGAAAGATGAAATTCCAGCATTAAAAGAAACAGCACTCAAAGAAATCTATGGCTTGATTGCATCTTGTTTTGGTTTACCACCACAGGAATTTACATTTGAATACTACGATAAAGATGGTAATTACCATGCGGAATACAATGTAAAGCCATTGGATTTCTATGCAAATTTAGGAATTGATTTATCTGATTATATCAGTGTTATACATGGTCCTACTGCAGATAAACCATTCCATAAGACTTATACGGTTAAGTACTTAGGTAATGTCGTAGATGGAGAACAGGTGAAGCTTCTCAATGTACCAATGGATGAACTCAAAGCTGCAGCGATTGCGCAGATGAAAGATGGTTATCCAGTATGGTTTGGTTGCGATTGTGGTAAGGATGCTGACCGTGATACTGGTCTTTGGGATAATGCGCAATATGATTATGCCAATACATTAGATATGCAGCTGGATATGACAAAGGCCGAGATGCTAGACTATAAGGAATCCGCAATGAACCATGCGATGGTATTAACAGGTGTAAATCTTGTGGATGAAAAGCCTACTCGTTGGAAGATTGAAAACTCTTGGGGTGAAAAGATTGGCAACAAGGGTTACTTTATCGCTAGTGATTCTTGGTTTGATGAATATACCTATGTTGTGGCAGTACATAAGAAGTACTTATCGGAAGCTTCTTTAAAGGCATTACAAGAAGAGCCACAGGAACTCTTACCATGGGATCCATTTGGAACATTAGCTGACTAGTTTTTTAAGAAATTGATAGAGACCAGAAGAAAATCTTCTGGTTTTTTCATTGTAATACCGAACTAGGCAATTGTTAGTGTATAATAAAAATAATGAATTTTATTTGATTTGGAGGATGTATGAAAACATATATTGGAATTGACTTAGGTGGTACAAATGTACGTGTTGCGAAGGTAACGGAATTTGGTGAAGTGCTATCCCAAGTAAAGGGTCCATCATTTGGTATGGAAGGACCAACAAAGGTCATGTCTAACCTCAAGGAAATGGTGAGAGAGATTCCAGGATGGAAAGATTGTTCTGCAATTGGTGTAGGTGTACCAGGACCAGTTGATAAGAAGTCTGGAAGCATGGTATTAAGCACAAACTTAAAGGGATTTACTGGATATCCATTTGCGGATGAGCTATCCAAGGAATTTGGTATGCCTGCATTTGTGGGTAATGACGCACATGTAGCAGGACTTGCGGAAGCTTTAGTAGGTGCTGGTAAAGATAAGAGTGTTGTTTACTATGTAACGATTTCTACTGGTATTGGTGGAGCCTTAATCGTTGATGGAAAGACAGTCAGTGGTAGACATGGTTTTTGTGGTGAAATTGCGAATATTATCATTGACCGCAACCGTGAAAAGTTTAATAACTTAAATGCTGGTGCTGTTGAAAATGAAGCCAGTGGTACACACATCACACGTAAGGCAAAAGAAGTGATTGATGATAAGGAGATCCTGCATGCAGGTAATGTGTTTGATTTAGCTGATGCAGGAGATGAAAGAGCCATCAAGATTGTTGAAGAAGTGACAAAGGATTTAGGTCAGATGTTTGCGACAATTGCATGTGTATGTGATCCAGATGTCTTTGTAATCGGTGGTGGTATGACAAAATCTGCAGATAAGTTCT
This sequence comes from uncultured Solobacterium sp., assembly GCA_938039295.1. Classification (GTDB taxonomy): domain Bacteria; phylum Bacillota_I; class Bacilli_A; order Erysipelotrichales; family Erysipelotrichaceae; genus Bulleidia. The sequence goes on along the minus strand of CALHUY010000023.1, from coordinate 13,711 downwards.
TACCAGCAGTGATTGAGAACTACAAAGCAATGTCTCATACAGCCTTGCATAACACACCGTTTGTGATTGCGATGCTAGATGAACCTGGTATTATCGGTGCAGCAATGTTACCGATGAGTGAGGGTATTTAATAAAGGAGTTTTATGTTTCATATTTCCGATTGTAAGAAATATACGCGCTGTCCCCGTTTGTTTGCGAATGAGATGCAAGCGGAAAAAAGAAAGTTTCAGCCATTTGTAAGATTGGATGAAGAGGTTAGTGAGCTAGCTTGTATTAAGCTAGGTGTAACTAACCATTTTCTTGGTAAACAGGGTGATGACGCTAGCTTAGCAATGAGTGCTTTACAGGAATATGATTGGCTTGTTAAAGCACGCTTTGAATACAAACAGTTACGTATTAAAGCACCATTCTTACATCGAAATAACGATGGATGGGATTTATATTTCTTATATATTGGATTATTCCCACATGCGGATGATATGCAGTTCTATTGTGATACTGTTTGGGTTTTAGAAGGGTTGAATATCAAAATCAAAGATATTTATTTAATTCATCTCAATAAGAACTATCGAAGAGAAAAAGAACTTGATCCACACGAATTATTTGTGGTTAGTTCTTCCTTCTATAACGATAAGAATAATCCTACGGTCGATGTAAAAGAAGCTATCTATGATAATATGCATGACTTGCATTATCTTTTAGAACAGATGGAGAAGTGCAACCTTGAAACAGTTGGAGCAGCTGTAAGAAAACCACAATGTATGACACGTCAAAAGTGTCTATACTATGATGATTGTTTCCCACAGGAAAAAGAGTTGCCAGATAATTCTATCCTGACACTGATAGCTTCTCGTTATAAGCGAGAGATGTATGAAGAAGGCAGAATATATCTAAGAGATGCAGATCCAGAACGGATTGAAGGCTCCGCGCAACAGTTTGCCCAAATTCAAGCAGACCGCAATGGTGGTCAATACGTTGACTACAACGCTCTAGCAAACTGGTTAAGTTATATTCATTATCCAATTACCTGTATTGACTTTGAATGGGAACGTTTTGCGATTCCACCATATGAAGGAATGCATCCATATGATGTATTACCATTTGAATACTCTCTACATATCATGCATGAAGATGGTAGAATCGAACATGAAGTGTATCTTAATATTCATGATAATCGTAAAGATATGGCAGAGCATTTAATTCGTGCAATTCCTAAAGAAGGTACTGTACTTGCCTATAACGCTGAAGGAGCAGAGAAGATTCGTATTCAAGAGTTAGCAGATATGTATCCTGAATACGCAGAAGACTTGTTACACATCAATGCACGCATGGAAGATCTACAGTTGCCATTTTCAACAGGTGTCATTTACGATACACGTATGAAGGGACAGTGGTCACTAAAGACTATCATGGCAATGATGGATGATCCTGGTTATCACAATCTAGATATCCAACAAGGTATGGACGCTGTATTTGAATGGCGTAATCTTGATAAGAATGTTGATAATGAAGACATTGAAAAGAGTATCGCTGACCTAAAGGCTTATTGTGGTATGGATACCTATGCAATGACAGTTGTACTCAAATGGCTATTTGAATTGGTTCAAAAAACTTCACTGTAAAAGGTGAAGTTTTTATCACGGAATATTCACATCGAATACAAAAAATAATCTGATTTATGTTGTATAATATAGACATAAATACAAGAAGTGCGAAGGGTATCATTCAAAACAATCATAGTTGTTTTGAGTGTATCTCAAGCACATACAGGAGGTATTGTATGAGATTTGAAATTGTAGGTAAGAATATTGAAGTTACACCAGCAATGCGCACAAAGATTGAGGAGAAATTATCAGCTTTAGATAAATACTTACTCATCGACGAAAATACGATTGCTCGTGTCCTTGCCAGAGTTTATCCAAACTCACAGAAGGTAGAAGTTACAATCCCATCACGTGTAGGTATTTTAAGAGCAGAAGTTGTAAATGATGACTTCTACGCAGCAGTAGATTTAGCAATTGATAAGTTAGAAGACCAAATTCGTCGTCAAAAGACTAGATTAAATAAGAAGCATCGTGAGCATCTTGCAAATGCGTTTATCGACTCACAACTTGTGGAAGAAGAGAATTCTATTCCAGTAAAGACAAAGACAGTGAATGCCGAAGAAATGGACCTTGATACAGCTATCATGAAGATGGAATTAAGTGGACATAACTTCTACATCTATACTGATGATGAAACAGAAACTGTATCTGTTGTATATCGTCGCTCTAGCGGTGGATATGGCTTACTAGAAGTAAGTAAATAACATAATTCATTAATCGGGAGAAATCCCGATTTTTTTAATAGGAAAGAAAAGTACAGAAAGACTGGAATAATGAGATAAATTGGATAGTAATACTGGAAATTTAAACACAGTAGTAGGAAAGTCATTCATACTGTGTATATAGATTTAAGGGGATCTATGTTACATGAAATTACAACGTTTACCATACGATGAGAAAGTTAAACTATTAGAGAGTTTAGGAAGAATCTATCGCCGGGAAAAAACGCGAGAGTTAATTGGTGATAGTCATGAAGTTCATGAAAGAACAGCCGCATATGTTCAAAAAGGGATAGGACATATGATTGAACATGTAATGGAGAATTGTACTGCAGATACCATCTGTATTATTAAGCATGATTTTCTAAATCAATCACCAAGAAACTGGTACTGTAACTACTATGCAAAATCATCATATTATCGATTAAAAAAAGAAGCAGTTGAAGAATTCGTTCGTTGCCTAGATATTTGAAAAATGTTAAAATGAACTACAGATATAGATGTTAAAAAGGCAATATTGATGCGGAAATTCTTACATTTTATTTTAGAATAAAATGTAACCGTTTCTACAATCGTAAACAGATATATCCTATACATCCAGGAGGTTCTAAGACATGTTGAAAGGTATAGCAGCATCACAGGGAATTGCAATTGCAAAAGTTTATAAGTTGGAACAACCAGTTCTTAAGATTGTACAGACAAGTGCAAATCCAGAAGAAGAATTAAAGAAGTTGGATAGTGCATTTACAAAGACAATCTCTGATATTGAACAGATTAAAGAAGTCGCATCAAAGACATTAGCAGAAGAAGAATTAGCTATTTTCGATGCACATCTTATGATGATAGGTGACCCAGAATTCCGCGCTTCAATTGAAAATGAAATTACATCAAATTCCGTAAATGCTGAATACGCAGCAGATAGTGTATCTAAGATGATGATTTCTATGTTTGAAAGCATGGATGATGAATACATGCGTGCAAGAGCGGCAGATATCAAAGACGTTTCATTCCGCTTACTATGCAATATTACAGGAAATGAAATTCCTAACCTAAGCACATTAAATGAACCGGTAGTTGTAGTCGCTAAGGACTTAACACCATCTGACACAGGTTCCTTAAATAAGGAATTCGCAAAGGGATTTGCGACTGAAATCGGTGGACGTACAAGCCACAGTGCAATTATGGCTCGATCCTTAGAGATTCCAGCCATCGTTGGTGTAAATGAAATTCTAAGTACATTAAATTCTGGTGACTTAGTAATCCTAGATGCAATCAATGGTGAAGTAATTACAGAACCAACAGAAGAACAGATTGCAGAATATACAAAGCGTGCTGAAGAGTTCCGTGCAAATAAGGAAGCTCTCAAGGCATTAAAGGATAAGCCATCCGTATCTGTTGATGGTCATAAGGTTGAACTAGTTGGTAACATTGGTTCACCAGCTGACGTTGATGCAGTAAACGCAAATGGTGGTGAAGGTGTAGGTCTATTCCGTACAGAATTCCTCTACATGAAGAGTGAAAATGATTTCCCTAACGAAGACATGCAGTTTGCGGCATATAAATCCGTTCTTGAAGGTATGAATGGCAAGCAGGTTGTAATTCGTACACTCGATATCGGTGGTGATAAGAAGTTAAGTTATTACCAATTTGAAGAAGAGATGAACCCATTCTTAGGTGTACGTGCTGTTCGTTTCTGCTTATCACGTAAGGATATCTTCCGTGTTCAATTACGTGCATTATTACGTGCTTCCGCATTTGGTAAGTTATGCATCATGTTCCCAATGATTGCGACAGTTACAGAATTCCGTGAAGCGAAAGCTGTTTATGATGAAGAACGTGCGAAGTTAATTGCTGAAGGTGTAACTGTTGGTGATGTACAAGTAGGTATCATGATTGAAATTCCTGCAGCTGCAGTACTTGCTGATCAGTTAGCGAAGGAAGCAGACTTCTTCTCTATCGGAACAAACGACTTAATCCAGTACTCTATGGCTGCAGACCGGATGAGTCAACCAGTATCTTATCTCTATCAGCCATTAAACCCATCTGTATTACGTTTAATTAAGATGGCTATCGATGGTGCACACAAAGAAGGCAAGTGGTGTGGTATGTGTGGTGAAATGGCTGGCGATGAGTTGGCTGCACCAATCTTACTTGGTTTAGGGTTAGATGAGTTCTCAATGAGTGCAACATCTATCTTACCAGCACGTAAGATTATCAACTCATTAAGCTATGCAGAGATGAAGGAACTAGCTGAAAAGGCAGTAGCTTCTTCTACAGAAGCAGAAGTTGTAGAACTGATCAAGAACACAATTTCAAAGTAATGTAATGAAAATGCTGTATAGGTGAAATGACCTATGCAGCATTTTTTTCTATTATGAAGAAGTATTATGTTCGATCCGGCTGTAAACTTGGAATATAGAATTCTTTTAAATCATCTAGACGAAGACAGCCTAAAGACTTACCAAATACACATCCACAGTCGATATGATAGATTTGTTTATTCTTACCAATAGCAATCTTTCCACGATATTCATCACCATAACGGAAGGTAGGTGTGTGACCTACAATCATTGTTATATCATTGAAAGGATTCGCATCTAAACTTATCTTTTCCCATATGAGGATATCGTGTGGAACAGATGCAATGAGTGTTGAAGGTTTCATATATTCTTCGCTTAAACCAGCGTGGATAAGCAAGAACTTCTTGCCATGAACAGTTAACTCTTTATAGTATGGACAGTTTTCGAGATAGAGTTTAATGTCATAGCACTCATGATAATCTAAATCCATGAATTGATCAGATGTAATGAGTCCTCCATTTCGTAAAGTCCATCTTAGGAAATCATCATCTGCACGTTGTGCACGGAAGTCTCGTTTACAATCTATCATGTATTGAGAATACTTTAATAACCATGCGTCATGATTACCCATAATGATATGCATATTCTTGCTAGAGATAATCTTTTGTAGTAATTCCATATTCTTAGGACCACGGTCACATACATCACCAATAATCCATAGTTCATCGTAGTCACTAAAAGATATGAAATCTAGCATCTGCATAAATTCATCATAACAACCATGTATATCACTCATTACATATATCGACATCTACATTAACTCCCAATGCAAATATCATATCACAAACAGCGTACAGGGATGAGAGATATGGTTATACTTCAGCGGTTTTTTCTTCACAATGGAATGCATTTTTGGTATAATATCAACGGCTATTTTTATGAAAGAAGGTATTGAATATGGGAAGAGCGCATGAAGTCCGTGCAGCCTCAATGGCAAAGACTGCTGCAATTAAATCAAAGTTATATTCACGTTTTGGAAAGGAATTATATATCGCTGCCAAGAGTGGTGTTCCTGATCCAGATATGAATCTTTCTTTAAAGAGAAAGATTGCTGAAGCAAAATCCAACCAAGTACCTGCCGATGTTATTAAAAGAGCAATCGACAAAGCGAAGGGTGGAACAGACGAAAACTATACAGAAGCACGTTATGAAGGATTTGGACCTGGTAACTCTACATTAATCGTAGATTGCTTAACAGATAATACAAATCGTTCTATGACAGAAGTAAAGACAGCTTTCAATAAGTGCAAGTCAGCGAAGATGGTTAATGCTGGTGGTGTATCTTATAACTATGAAGCAGTTGGTCTATTCGTATTTGAATATGCGGATGAAGACGCAATGCTTGAAGCGTTATTAGAGGCTGAAGTTGATGTGACTGATCTTACAATTGAAGATGGTATCATGACTGTTAAGACAGCATTTACTGATTTCGGTAAGGCACAGGAAGCTATTGAAAAATTGTTACCAAACATTGAGTTTGAGACATGTGAAACAACAATGTTACCAAATGAATATGTAACTCTTACAGATCCTGAGGATATTGAAGCGTTCCACAAGTTAGTGGATATGCTCAATGAAGCAGATGATGTAAATAAGATTTATCATAACGCTATCATTAACGAATAACATGCATGAATACTCTTCCTAGTATGGAAGAGTTTTTCTTTTGATAGGCTTGTGCTACTATGGATAAAGAGGAAGCGTTATGACGAGAATATTACTTGTGGAAGATGATTTCGCAATTGTTCATTCCTTACAGGAATATCTGAATCTAGAAGGTTTTACTTCAGATCATGCAAGTGGACAAAAAGAAGCGGAAGAACTATTAAAGACAAAACAATACCAATTATTGTTATTAGATGTTTCTTTAAAAGATGGTGATGGCTTTGCAGTATGTAATATTGCCCAAAAGATTCAATTACCAGTTATCTTTTTAAGTGCGTCCTCAGATGAAGAGACAGTTGTAAGAGGATTGAATATTGGTGCAGATGACTATATCACCAAACCGTTCCGTCCAAAAGAACTCCTCTCTCGTATCAAGAATGTCTTAAGACGTCATGCAGGGCATCAGACGATCATCCTTTTGGATGACATACAAGTTGATACTGAAAAGGCAATTATCAAGAAGAAAGATAAAGAAATTAATTTATCTGCACTTGAATACAAGCTACTTACACTTTTTATTGATCATCGTGGCAAGCTACTTACAAGAGACCAACTTCTCGATGAGATTTGGAATATTGCAGGGGATTATGTCAATGATAATACGATAACGGTATATATCAAACGCTTGCGTGAGAAGATTGAAGATGATCCAACCAATCCAAAGATTATCAAAACGGTTCGTGGGTTAGGATACAGGATGGACTAATATGAAGTATTTACGTAATCAAGATGTTCTTCGTGAAATACTCTTATCTTTCGTGATTGGAGTTATATGCACACTTGTCACATATCCACTGATTGGTGGATATGCATTCCTATTTCTATTATTGGCGCTTGTACTTGTAGGTGTACATTATTATTTCTCTATCAAGCGTTATCAACAAATCGCTCAGTTAAGTTTTTCGCTAGATAAAGTGCTTCATGGTAATGCAATTCAAATTGATGATCAATATGAAGGAGAGTTATCTATCCTCAGTGATGAAATTTCCAAGATGGTAATCAAACTCAACGAACAAACCGAACTACTACAAAAAGATAAGATACGCTTAACTAACGCAATCGCGGATATCTTTCATCAGATGAGAACACCACTTACGTCGATTAACTTATCGTTAACCGTTTTAAATGATGAGCATCTTTCTAATGAGAAAGCACTCTATTATCGTCGAGATATTAAGAAACAGTTAGAGAAATTACAGTGGTTAATTGAAACATTGTTGAAGATGTCTAAAATCGATGCGAAGACTGCTATCTTCCATCGACAAGAATTACATGCAAAAGATATCTTAACTAAGGCAATGGAACCATTCGCAATTCCTATGGAACTAAAAGAACAGAAGTGTATTCTTAACTGTTCAGATGAAAAGATGTTCGTTGATGAACAATGGACAATGGAAGCGTTCAGTAATCTTATCAAAAATGCAATGGAACATACTCCAGATGGCGGTACAATTCAACTGATTGTCAGTGAAAATCCATTATATACAGAAGTGATTGTACAAGATAATGGAGAAGGTATTCCGCAAGAAGATATCCCATACATGTTTGAACGTTTCTATAAGGGTAAAAACGCAAAACCGGAAAGTGTAGGAATTGGTCTAGCATTTGCCCGCATGATTATCACTGCTCAAAACGGAACCATCAGTGTTAAGAATCATCCAGATGGTGGTGCTTGCTTTACCGTACGTTTTTATAAACAAATTATTTGATCCTGTGAAAACAGGATTTTTTATCTTACAAAATGTCATCATTGTGTCACATTTGCTTTTTATACTGTAAGTATAGGGAGGGCTTTGATATGGAAGTCTTACGCATTGAACATTTAACAAAAATCTATGGAAAAGGGGAAAATGAAGTAAAAGCCCTAGATAATGTTTCATTTACTATTGAACAAGGTGAGTTTGTGGCAATCATTGGTCCATCAGGATCAGGGAAATCAACACTATTGCATATGTTAGGAGGCGTTGATAAACCAACACGCGGGAAAGTATTTGTAGGTGGACAGGATGTCTATGCACAAAATGAAGAGCAATTAGCTGTATTTCGCCGTAGAAAAGTCGGTTTAATTTACCAATTTTATAATTTGATTCCTGTGCTAAGTGCAGAAGAAAATATCACACTTCCTGTATTAATGGATGGAAAGGAAGTGAATCAAGAGCGTCTTATAGAATTATTAAATGTGTTAGGTCTACAAGAAAGACGTTCAAATCTACCAAACCAACTTTCTGGTGGTCAACAACAACGTGTATCCATCGGTAGAGCGCTTATGAACGCTCCAGCAATTGTACTTGCGGATGAACCAACTGGTAATCTTGATAGTAAAAATAGCCAAGAAATTGTAGAACTACTAAAGTTATCAAATAAAAAATACCAACAGACAATGATCATCATTACACACGATGAAAGTATTGCTTTACAAGCAGATCGTATTATCTCGATCGAAGATGGAAAGATTACAAGAGACGAAAGAATCCGTGAGGTGTAATCATGAGTATATTTACAAAACTGACACAGCGCTATCTTTCCAAGAATAAGACCAGAACGATTGTAACTTTAATAGGTATTATTGTGTCCATGGCTTTATTTACAGCCGTCATTGAGGGTGCATACAGTGGATATCAGTTCTTAAAAAATCGTGAGATTGCCATAACGGGTCAGTGGCAAGTCATCATGAATGATGTAAATGAAGAAGGATTGCAAGAAGCAAAGACAAACAAGCAGATTGAAAAATACGAAAACATATATACGCTTGGTTGGGCAGAAGTTGCTAATGAGAATGAGGGTAAACCATATCTTCTTGTACAATCTTTAGGGGATACAGAACATACATTATTCCCAATCAATTTAATTTCAGGTCGTATGCCTGAAAAAGAAGATGAAATTCTATTACCAGAGAATTTTATTGCGAACGCAAAAGAGAAATATCAAGTAGGTGATACGATTACTCTAGAAACAGGACAACGTTTTATAGAGAAAGAACAACTTTCTGAAAATACACCATACCAGGAAAATGAGAGTTTAAAGAATACAACCAAACATACTTTTACGATTGTTGGTATTATGGAACGCCTGCCATTTGAGATCGAAGAGTTTTCTTGTCCTGGATACACATGCATTACAAATGGTTTTCATACAGATAGTCAGAAACTTTTCTTAACAATTCAGTCGCCAAGTAAAATGCATGAATTCTTAATGCGTCAAACAATTTCAGATTCCTATGTTCCACATTCAGATTTATTACGTTTTTATGGTGCATTTAAAGCAAGTGGGGAACGCTCGGTACTCATTGGTTTAACAACAGTACTTATACTACTCATTGCGTATGGTTCTATCTCACTAATTTATAATTCATTCTCCATTTCTATCAGTGAACGTATTCGTCAGTTTGGAATTATGCGGTCCATTGGTGCTTCCAATCGTCAGATTCGTCGCATGGTTCTCTTTGAAGCATTTCTACTTGCAATGATCGGTATTGTTTTGGGTGTTATAGTTGGATGCGTTGGAATTGGTGTGACACTTGCCTGGGTCCAAAATAACTTTATTGTGAATATCTCAAATAAAGTTGGCATAGGTTTACGTTTAGTGATTAGTCCATTACCAATTCTTATCGCAGTTTTGATATGCCTAGTGACGACGATTGTTGCGGCATATATTCCAGCATATAAAGCAATTCATAAATCTGCGATTGAGGCAATTCGTCAAAGTGATGAGATCATCATTAAGCCTAATGAAGTAAAAACTTCAAAGCTCACGCAGAAATTATTTGGTTTTGCTGGAGTGATGGCCACGAAGAATTTTAAACGGAATAAACGTAAATATCGTTCAACAATTCTTTCATTAGCGTTAAGTGTCATCCTATTTATCTCTGCCGCATCATTAACACAGTATGTAAATAGAATGTTACTGATACAGAGTAGTAATGATCATAAGATGAATGTCATGTACAATGTATACACTGATGAACAAGAAGATGTTGCCCAGCGTTTTAATATGATTAAGGCAATACCAGAAATTCAAAATATCGCTATCACGCAGAAAATCTTTGATGAAGTATATATTCAACGTAATTATATTGCCTCAGAATACTGGACGGCAGAGAACCAACAGTATTTGCGTCGTATTAAAGATGCAGTCGGTGTGAATGTTGAACTAATCTTTGTGGATGATGATACATTTGAAAAATTGTGTAAACAAAACAAGATAGATTCCTCAAGTTACTTTGATAAAACTAGTCCAAAGGGTCTACTATACAATCATGTTATCCAACAATTTATCAGAGAAGGCAAAGCTATTACACGTGATGTTTCTGTCATAGATACTAATGCAAACAATGTACCAATGTTTGTTCGCGAATATAAAGAAATAGAAGGGTATGCAAGTTTGCATGAACCATATATTAAAGATGGTAAGCAGTATTATCTCTTCTATCCGATAGAGTACATTGAAGAAATGGGAGGCTATAATAACTTAGATATACGGAAAGCAAAACTCTATCCAGTTGAAGAAATTGATATTGATATTCCACTTGTGGCAGGAGCACAAATTGAAGAGAATCTATTCACATTAAGTCGTAATACAATGCAGTTAATCTATCCAAGAAGTATGGTAACGACACTATTTACAAATACAGATACAAACTATATCAAACGATTATCTAATCCAGAGATTGGTATACAAACAGATCATCACGCAATTGTTGCTCAACAACTTGAAAAGATTAAGAAAGACAATGGTTGGACTGCAGATGGAATCTATGACTTTGACCGTGCACGTCAAAATAACCGCATGTTTATCTTAGTAATAAATATATTCTCCTATGGATTTATTCTGCTAATTGGTGTTATATCGATTGCGAATGTATTTAATACCATTTCGACAAACATCATTCTTCGACGGAAAGAGTTTGCGATGTTACGATCGGTTGGTATGTCTCAAAAAGGCTTCCAAAGAATGCTGAATTATGAGTGTTTGATCTATGGTGGTCGAAGCTTAGCGATTGGTCTTCCAATATCGTTTATTATTTCATTCTTTATCCATCATGTGATTAATCAAATGGTACAAGTTGATTACTTCATTCCTTATGTTAGTGTACTACTTGCAATCGCTATGGTATTTGTGGTTGTGTTTATTACCATGTTGTATACAACAAGAAAGATACGCAGAAATAATGTGATTGAAGAATTACGAATTGAAAATATTTAATTAGACACTACTTCTATATACCAGTTTAAGACAGGCTTATTTTGAAATATACCTGTCTTTTAATGTGATGAAAATAAGAAATAATTTTATTGATATTGTGATATTTAGGTAATGTACTATAATTCTTGTGAGTTCAATAATATGGCCTAAATTTTGAAATTTAGACTTAGATAATATATCTGGAGACTTTCTTGGAGAGATAGTTGAAGTAAAGATAATTGCTATAAAAATTGAAGTATATGTTCTATTCTGAATTGATATTGAGGGGGTTATTATGAAATATATGCATTTTAAAGGTGGTTGCTCATATGCTGGTATAGCAAATATGTTGGAACTATCTGGTTATGATACAGAAGACTATATTATTGCAAATAAAATTAAATTACCATATATGTTTGATTATGTTGATGGAACATATCTTGCGGGAACACGTCTTCAAAACCAAAAGTGGTTTAATTTATTTTTAAACCAGATTGGTTTTAGACTCGTTGAAGTTAAAATCTCTTCAACTGATCTAGTCAATTATTTACAAGAAGATAGACCTACAATGATAGGCATCATTTCTAATGAATCTAAGCATGCGGTTATTTTCTATAGGCATGATGAACATAATTTTTATTTCATTAATAACAAGTTTGAAAACGAGCAGTGCCCGGAGTTGATAAAGATGAGTGCTACAAAACTTATTTCCAGCGTTCCGGACATGTTGACTATTGGATATATGGAAAAGTGTAAAGTTGAAAATGTAGATATAATATCTCGGTTAATACATTCCGCTAAAACGCTAGAAAAAATGCATGGAGATTTATCCTCATATTGTTCTATAGTTCGCAGCAAAGAAGATATATTGAATTGTAGAGAAAATTTGTTTAGGGCGTTATTTCTTGAAGCGCCTATTATGTATCAATTAGAAGATAATAAATATCTATATGAAAGTCTCTTGAAATTACAGCATAGTTTAATGCATGCATTATCTCAAGAAAATGATATTTTACTATCTGATTATATTGATATGAAACTATTGAATGAAACGATAAAGTTGATTTTAAATACTATTTATAACTTAATTGAAAATACATGAAGATATTAGAGATTAAATGAAAAGAACATTAGACATATCTAATGTTCTGAAGGGATATAGTGAGCACCACTGATTTCTAATTTTAATAGACGTTTTCTTTCCTCACTTGGTAATACACTGGTATAGAGTAGGGTGCTACGGTATTCTAGCGTTCTCCATGGGAATGGTACATCTGCAAACTTACTACAGATACGCATATCTTCCTTACGCATGTCATGGAGCCACTGCTTGCCAGTATCATTAAAGGCAAGGATGCGTAAGTGGTCAAGTGCTGGTAGGCGTTGTGCTTCGTATTTTGTTAACTGTACCATTGCTTGTAAGATACTACGGCGAATACGATTGCTAGTATAACGGTATGTAGTCGCATCCCTTAAGAAGCCTTCATATGTATCATTATCTGCAGCGCATTTACGTAGGTGATTTTCGATTCCTTCGTTAAACAAGAACATATCTTCTAATTGCTTGCGAGAAGAAGTTAATAAGTATATTCGCAAGTAAGGATAGAACTGTTCAGGATAGACCAGTGTACTTTCTTTGAGTGTTTCTTCCATCGGTGTTGAGCTTGCTAGACTCTCGTTATTTTTGAGTGCTTTACGAATTGCAAGGGCACTTGCGTTTTCAGAAATCTCTGGGCTTAGATAACCACTTGTGCGTTGTACAACGATTGGCTGAATATTAGAGCCTTTTAGATGCTTTAAATAAGAAACAGCTAAGATATCATTTGGTTCCATAGAACCTGTTAAAAGACTGTATGCACGCGGGAAGGACATCCCTGTCTGCATGCTTTCTCTTAAGTTATCAGGATTAAGAGAAGTATCCGCAATTTCTTGTAGGTTTTCTAAATTCGCGCACTCACTACCAAAGGAGATATAGTCAACTTTTGCAATCTTTAAAAGTTCCACTGCACCATATGCAAACTTAGAAGCACTTTGTGTTGCGTAAAAATAAGGTAGTTCAATTACTAGATCAACACCATTTTCAATAGCTGCCTTAGCACGTTTCCATTTATCGATGATTGCAGGTTCTCCACGCTGTACAAAGTTACCAGACATAACAGCGATAACCATATCACAACCACTT
>CALHUY010000022.1 GCA_938039295.1 uncultured Solobacterium sp. | reverse complement strand
GTTCCACCCTAGAAAAGTATCGAGAGAACTTATTACTAGGATCCGCTTGCCTAAATGGTGAAGTGTTTGAACTTGCATGTAATGGTGATGATGCTCGTTTAGAAGAAGCGATGAAGTTATACGACTATATTGAACTACAACCATTATCAAACTATTCTACTTCCATCGTATTAGGTAGTATTCCTAGCGTCGATCGTTTAAAGGAAGTACAAAAGCGTATCATTCGCATGGCACATAAATTGAATATTCCAGTATGTGCAACAAGTGATGCACATTACTGTACGCCTGAACAGAAGGTGTTCCGTGATGTGTATATTATGTCTCAAGGTGTAGGTGGTACAATTCACCCACTATATATTCGTGATGAAGCCTTACGTTTGCGTACGAAGAATCCTGATCAACATATTCGTTTAACAGATGAAATGAAGAGGGAATTTGCTTGGCTAGATGATCCGGATTTAATTGAAGAGATTGTAGTACGAAATCCGAATAGTATCTTTGACTTGATTGAAGAAGTTCGTCCAGTTCCTGCAGGTACATATCCACCAATCATTGAAGGTTCTGATGATAAGCTACGTCAGATTTGTCACGATACTGCGATGAATATGTATGGATTTGAAGGTAAGATTCCCGATATTGTAATTGATCGTTTAAATAGTGAATTGGACAATATCATCCGTAATGGTTTTGGTGTGCATTACTATATCGCACACTTATTGGTTAAGAAATCGAATGATGATGGTTATGTAGTTGGATCACGTGGTTCTGTAGGTTCTTCCTTTACCGCAACGATGTCTGGCATTACTGAAGTAAATCCACTTCGTCCACATTATCTATGTCCAAAGTGTCATTACAGTGAGTTCTATGATGACCCTTCGATTGCGTCTGGTTTTGACTTAGTGGATAAGGTATGTCCACATTGTGGTGAAACAATGCGTGGTAATGGACATAATATTCCATTCCAAACATTCTTAGGATTCAATGCGGATAAGACGCCAGATATTGACTTAAACTTCTCTAATGAATATCAATGGCGAGCACATGCATTTATTAAAGATGTATTTGGGGAAGACCATGCATTCCGTGCCGGTACAATTGGTACTGTGGCCGAAAAGACTGCCTTTGGATATGTACAAGGGTATTGCGAAAAGATGAAAATTAGCAATATGCGTAAACCGATGAAGGATTATCTTGCACATGGTTGTCAAAACGTGAAACGTACGACTGGTCAGCATCCAGGTGGTATTATCATTATTCCTCATGAATATGAGGCAGAAGATTTTACACCAGTACAATATCCAGCAAATGATCCAACGTCAGCTTGGAAGACAACACATTACGACTTCCACGACATTCATGATAATGTTTTGAAGTTTGATATTTTAGGTCACGTTGATCCAACCGCCATGCGTTTACTACAGAAGATTGCTACAGTGAAACCGTTGGATATTCCAATGAATGATGCTGAAACCTTATCCTTGTTCTCGTGTGATGATGCATTAAAAGCAGATACGAGAATCTATAAGAAAGAAACAGGTGCACTAGGTTTACCTGAGTTTGGTACACGTACAACACGTGGTGTACTTGAAGAAACACGTCCAAAGAAGTTCTCAGATTTAGTTATTATTTCTGGTCTATCACATGGTACAGATGTATGGGCAGGGAATGCACAGGAACTAATTCGTCAAGGTCATAAGATTGATGAAGTTATTGGATGTCGTGATGATATTATGACTTATCTTTTAGACCATAATTTAGACTCACTAGATGCCTTTAAGATTATGGAATCTGTACGTAAGGGTAAAGGTTTAACGGAAGCTTGGGAAAAATCCATGATTGAACACCAGGTTCCAGATTGGTATATTGAATCATGTAAGAAGATTAAGTACATGTTCCCGAAAGCACACGCAGTTGCGTATGTTATGATGGCCATGCGTATTGCTTGGTACAAGGTACATGAACCTCTCAATTTCTATATTCAGTATTTAACACTACGTTGTGATACTTATGAAATTGAAACGATGGCTAAGGGTATAGATGTGATTCGTACGCGAATGAATGATATTAGTACACGTATTGCGGAACGTAATCCTGAAAATCCTGTGTCAAATAAAGAGAAGTCTTTATTTGATGTATTAGAAGTATGTGAAGAATTGTATGCACGTGGTTATAACATCTCTAATGTTGATTTATATAAATCACTTGCCACAGAGTTTAGAATATCACCAGATAATCCAAAGACGATTATCCCACCATTTACTGTCATTGACGGTTTGGGTGTCAACGTTGCTAAGTCAATTGAAGATGCACGTGAAAAGGGTGAATTCTTATCCAAAGAGGATATCATAAAACGTACACAGGTATCTTCTTCCATGTTAGTGAAACTATCACACATGGGTTGTTTAGTAGGATTACAAGAAAGTAATCAAATGAGTTTATTCTAAACTTGACGTTTCTCACAAGCAGGTCTAAAATTTGAATATCAAATGCATTGAAAAGGACAAGATATGTATCGTGCTGATAGAGAGAGTATTCCGGTTGCTGGAAGGAATATGAGGCATATATGTATTACTACCTTGGAGCAGTGCTCGAAAGAGTTACCGTAGGTCTACGTTACAGATATAAAGTGTCAACGTTTATCGTTGGAATTAAGGTGGTACCGCGCTAATAGCGTCCTTTCATAGAAGGGGCGCTTTTTGTTTGCCCCATACGAGGAGGAGATTATGAGAAATTTTAAAGAAGATGCTTCATTAAATACGCTAAATCATAGTTGTGCGCATTTAATGGCCCAAGCTGTAAAACATCTATACCCACAAGCGAAGTTTTGGGTAGGACCAGTTGTTGAAGAGGGATTCTACTATGACATTGATTTAGGTGATGATGTTATTCGTGATGAAGATTTACCAAAAATTGAAAAAGAAATGAAGAAGTGTGCAAAGGCAGATAAGCGTATTGTTCGTCAAGAAATTACACGCGAAGAAGCTTTGGAACAGTTCAAAGATGATGAATATAAGATTGATTTAATTAGTCGTATGCCTGAAGGCACAAACATCTCTATGTATACACAGGGTGACTTTACTGACTTATGTCGTGGCCCTCATACAGATACTACAAAGAACTGTCGTTACTTCAAGTTGATTAAACACTCTGGCGCATATTGGAAGGGTGATAAAAACAACAAGGTATTACAACGTATCTATGGTGTTTGCTTACCAACACAAGAGGATTTGGATTCACATCTAGCTGATCTTGAAGACGCAAAACAAAGAGATCACCGTAAACTTGGTAAGGATATGCAAATCTTCATGTTCTCAGAAATCGTTGGTGGAGGTTTACCTCTTTGGCTACCAAATGGTATGACAGTTAGACGTTTATTATCTGATTACATCATGGATAAAGAACTTGCTAGAGGTTACCAACATGTATTAACACCATCTGTTGCTAGTACAAAGCTATACAAGATTTCAGGTCACTTAGCACACTACAAGGATGATATGTTCCCAATTATGGAACGTGATGATGATGAATTTGTATTACGTCCTATGAACTGTCCTGAACATATGATTATCTATAAGTCACAATTACATTCCTACCGTGATTTACCTATCCGTATTGCCGAGATTGCCAATGACTTCCGTTTTGAGGCATCAGGTGCATTAACTGGTATTGAACGTTCTCGTGCATTTACACAAAATGACTCTCATATCTTCTGTACAGAAGAACAGATTGCTTCTGAAATTAAAGCAGTAACGGAGTTAATCTTGGATGTATATAAGGACTTTAACTTAAATCAGTTTGAGTTCCGTCTTTCTTTACGTGATAAGGAAAATACAGAGAAGTACTTTGGTAATGATGAACTTTGGGAAAGAAGTGAGTCTGAATTACGTGAAGTATTAAAGGAAATGAATGTTCCTTATTATGAAGCAGAAGGTGAAGCTGCCTTCTATGGTCCTAAGATTGACGTACAGGTACGCTCTGCATTAGGTCACGATGTAACATTATCTACAATTCAGTTAGACTATCAGTTACCAGAGCGTTTTGAATTAGAGTATGTCGCAAATGGTGGCGAAAAGAAGAGACCAGTTGTTATCCATCGTGCAATTCTTGGCTCAATTGATCGTTTCATTGCATTCTTGCTAGAAGAAACAAAGGGCATCTTACCATTATGGCTAGCACCACGTCAGGCGGTAGTAATTCCGGTATCTCCTGAAGCACATGGCGAATATGCAAAGAAAGTAGTTGAAGAGTTACGTAAGATTGGTGTACGTACAGAACTAGATGATCGTAATGAGAAGTTAGGTTATCGTATTCGTGAAGCACAAACAAATAAACTTCCAATTGAAGTTGTAGTGGGTGATGGCGAAATCGAAAATAATGGTATTACGTTACGTCGTTATGGTTCTCGTCAAGAAACGAAGATGTCTATTGCAGATTTCTTAACAGCAATCAAAGCTGAAATTGATGAAAAGCGCTTAGCACCTGAAGTTCAAAAAGGGTAAACTTAAAATAGAATAGAGTATATCTATTCCTTTTATCTTTGCCAAAACATGAAAAAAAATTTCATCAATTCCATAATAACGTAAAATTTTGTGAAATTGTGTTAAAATGCATGTAATAACGAAAGCGATTTCAGTGATGAAATCCACCTGAAATTGTTCAGGTAAATCAGAAAGGGAATAGATATGGAAAACTACAAGAAAATAGCTGAAGAAGTTGTTGAAGCTGTCGGCGGTAAATCCAATATTCAGGAAAACTCGACATGCATGACAAGACTTCACTTAACTTTAGCTGACAAGTCTAAACTTGACTTGGACCGCGTTAAGAAGATTGATGGGGTGATGGGAACTGTTGATGGCGAAGAACTTCAAATCGTATTTGGACCTGGTAAGGTTACAAAGATCGGTGCGGAAGTTTCTGCAATTACAGGGATCTCTGCTGATGAACGTAAAGAAGTTCATAACGAAGATTTAGGCGATATCAACTTACAGCAACGTGCTAAGGAAAACAAGGCTGCTCAGCAGGCTAAGCACAATGGACCGGTACAGGTATTCTTAAAGCATTTTGCAAATATCTTCTTACCTGCATTACCAGGTATTGCTGGTGCTGGTTTAATCTACGGTATCTTAAACGTTTTGAAGTTATTCTTCAGAGTTCCAGGTATCGCTGCGGTACAACTTGATCCAGCTATCGCTCAATCTTGGTGGTATTTAACACTTAACACAGCTGGTTGGACATTATTTGCTTATTTACCAATCTACATTGGTATGAACGCTGCTAAGGAATACAAGGGTTCACCAATCCTTGGTGGTATGATGGGTGCAATGTTCGTAGGTAACGCTGCTATGCCTTTATTAATGAAGGTTGGCGATCCTGCAGCAGGTATCAACTTACCTATTACTGGTGCTCCATTTGATGCGGCTGCTGGTGGTATCTTAGCTGCTGTATTTGCTGGTATCGTAATTGCACACGTTGAACGTTGGTTAAGAAGTTGGGTTCCAGATACATTAGATATGATCTTGACTCCACTTTGCTCATTATTAATTACAGCATTCTTAGCAATCTTCATCTTACAGCCAATTGGTGCTGTATTAACAAAGGCTATCTTTGCTTTAGCTGACGTATTATTAAATAAATTAGGTTTCATTGGTGCGTATGCATTATCAGCATTACAGTTACCATTAGTTTCTGTTGGTTTACACCGCGCATTTACACCAATTCATACAATTATGAATGATCCAAATGGTGCTACTCATGGTGTTAACTACTTATTACCAATCTTGCAGGTTGCTGGTGCAGGACAGGTTGGTGCTGTTATCGCATTATTTGTAAGAGCTAAGAAGAATCACAAGAAGTTATCAGAAGCTATTCTTGCTTCTGTACCTGCAGGTATCTTAGGTATTGGTGAACCATTGATGTATGGTGTTACATTACCTTTAGGTAAGCCATTCTTAACAGCTTCATTAGGTGCTGGTTTTGGTGGTATTATGATTTCCTTATTCCACGTAGGATCTGTTGCACAGGGTGTATCTGGTATCTTAGGATTCTTGATTGTTAATGAAGGTGGCGCTTTAGGTTACTTAGTTGGTTATGTAACTGCTATTGTAGCTGCATTCATCATCACATACTTCTTTGGATGGAACGAAGAGAAAGTGACTGAATTATTCGGTTAATGTTTGACTTTCATCTTCATACAACAAAGTCAGACGGGGTATTAAGCATTGAAGAGATGCTTGATACCCTTCATTTATCTTCCATCCAACCCTTTAGTATTACAGATCATAATCATGCATTAGCGTATGAATGTTTTGACTACCATAACTATCCATGTATTCCTGGTACAGAAATCGCAACAAGCTATAAAGGTGAGATTATCGAACTATTAGGTTTCGGTATTGATCCAACAGTGATTAATGCATGGTATAGAGAATTTTATAGTAAAGATAATTTAGAACGTATAGAGATAACATTATTGAAAAGAATTCAAGAATGTGCAAAGAAAGAAAAATATATCTTTGATGAATCGCTTCAATTAGAATCTTTTGAAAAGGGTAGTTCAAAGAAACTGATGTATCAAGAACTCTACAGTAAGAATTTGGAGTTTGCTAAGTGTTATCCAACATATAAGTTATTTTTTAGAAAAGGCTTATCTAATCCAGATAGTCCATTCTTTATTCATGAAGATGATACGTATCTTTCCTTTGATGAAGCAATTGACTTGATTCACCGTGCAGGAGGGAAAGCATTTTTAGCCCATATCTTTGAGTATGATACTTTTAGAAAGAATGGATATATTGAAGAAGTAAAGGATAGATTAGATGGTATAGAGTGTTTCCATCCATCTATTCCAATGCGTGAATCTGTTAAATTATTTAAGTACTGTGAAGAAAACCACTTATATGTAAGTGGAGGTAGTGATTTCCATAAACCAGAAAGACACATCCCATTTGGCGTTCATCTTGACCGTTCATTCTTATTAAGTTCTAGCTTTGATTGGATACCAGAACACTTACGTAAGTTAGTATAGTTTTGAATGTCATTGACACTGGAAAGAAAACTATACTACTATAATGAAGTCAATGATAGGAGAATACAATTATGTTTAATTTTTTCAAGAAAAAAGAAGACTTACAGAATCATATCGTTGTAAATGATGATGCGATTGTCGCAATCGCGGACGGTCAGTTAATCGATGTAACAACTGTTCCTGATCCAGTCTTTGCAGAAAAGATGATGGGTGATAGTGTTGCCTTCACATATGAAGGAGATAAGGTTGTATTATGCTCACCTGCGAATGGTGAATTATCTGTTTTATTCCCTACAGGGCATGCATTCGGTATCACTACTAAGCATGGTGTTGAATTGCTAGTACACTGCGGTGTAAATACAGTCGAAGCTAACGGTGATGGCTTTACAATATTATCTAAGAAGCAAGGTGATACTGTAAAAGCAGGTGATCCAATTGTAGAGGTAGATTTGAAGAAGTTACGTGCAAAATATAATATGAGTACAATGCTTGTAGTAACTAATGCAAATACACAAACAATTGAATTTATTGAGCCAACATCTGTAAAGTTGGGGCAATCAATTATTAAATAAAGAAAAGTTCTATACATTTATACGTATAGAACTTTTTATATTTATAGTAATTCTTTGAGTTTATCAATCACTTCAGTAACAGGAACTTCGATAGACTCACCTGTACGAGATTTCAATTCAACTTTACCTTCAGCTACACCACGACCAACTGTAATTCTAAAAGGAATACCAATCAATTCCATATCCTTAAACTTAACACCTGGACGTTCATCACGGTTATCAAGTATTACTTCGATGCCTTGTGCTTGTAATGCGTCATGAAGTTCATTACCGATACGTACTTGTTCTTCATCCTTCATAGAGATAATCACTACAGCAACTTGGAATGGTGCTAAATCCTTTGGCCAGTTAATACCATTTTCATCTGCATTTTGTTCTGCAAGGGCAGCCATTGCACGAGCAGGACCAATACCATAAGAACCCATCCAGACATATTGTAACTGATTATTTTGATCAAGATACTGTAGGTCTAATGCCTTAGAGTACTTTGTGCCAAGTTTGAATGTATTACCAACTTCAATGCCATGTGCGAAATGAACAACGCCTTCACCATTCGGATTTTTATCTCCTTCTTGGATATTTCTTAAATCACCATGTCCTGTAAGAGTAAAATCCTTTTGGTTTACACCTGTATAGTGGTAACCAGTTTTATTTGCGCCCACTATAAAGTTATACATATATAAAACTTCTTCATCTGCATAAAGAGGGCATTGTATATTTACTGGACCAGCAAAGCCAATTTCAGCGTTTGTTGCTGCCATAACCATTGTAGGGTCTGCAAGTTCTACAGAGTTAGCCTCTAGTAATTTACGTAGCTTTGTTTCATTTACGTCACGATCACCACGTACCATTACTGCGACAGCTTTACCATCAACGTTATAGATTAAAGTCTTAACAAACTTCTTTACATCTTTCTTTAAGAATTCAGTTACTTCTTCAATTGTACGTGAATGAGGAGTTTCTACTAAAGTAAGTGTCTCGAGTGTATCTTCTTTATCAGCAATCTCTGGTACACATGGAGCGACTTCTATGTTACTAGCGAAACTATCATCATCACTTAATACTAAGATATCTTCACCAAGTGGAGTAATTGCCTGGAATTCTTCTGATAATAAACCACCCATGACACCTGTATCAGCACGAACAATACGATAATCTAAGTGAAGGCGATTCATGATATTTTTATATGCATTAAATTGTTTTGCATAGGATTCATCTAATCCAGCTTCATCTTTATCAAATGTGTAGGAGTCCTTCATTGTAAATTCACGTACACGAATCAAGCCATAACGAGGGCGTGGTTCATCACGGAACTTTGTCTGAATCTGATAAAGTGAAAATGGCATATCCTTGTAAGAGCGTATCTGCATTTTAGCAGCCATCGCAAATAACTCCTCATGTGTTGGACCTAATACATAAGGAACACCTTTACGATCTTCTAATGAGAACATACCTTTACCAAAACCTGCACGTCTTCCAGAGGATACATATACTTCCTCGGGAATTAATGAAGGCATTGATAACTCTTGGCAATCAATCTTATCCATTTCATCACGGATAATTGCGTAAATCTTTGATAATACACGATTACCCATTGGTAACATCATATACACGCCAGCTGAACTCTTCTTAATCATGCCAGCACGTACGAGTAGATTTGAACTTACTGAATCTTCATCTTTCGCATTCTCGCGAATTGTAAAGAAATAACTATTTTTTAATCGCATAATATACCTCTTATAACCTTTAAGATTATATCATAATTGGCTTCAAATAAAATATTATCTAAAATAGACATTATAATAAATCCTATCGTAAAATATATACTTTTTAACTAGCTATTTTTATGAAATAAAATATATACAAAATACTTGTATCGTTATATTTCATGCATATTTGTAAGTTTTTTTGGAATATTTGTTCGGAATTATTTACATAACCTTATTAATTGATATAATTAGTAAAATTATAAAAGGGAGGAATTACGTTAATGGCATACTACTATGATGAACCTTCACATACTTTTAGTGAATATTTACTCGTTCCAGGATTTACAGGACCGGAAAATATTCCTGCTAATGTTTCATTAAAAACACCACTTGTTCGCTATAAGAAGGGTGAAGAACCAGCGATTTCTTTAAATATACCTATGATCAGTGCTGTTATGCAGTCTGTATCTGGTGATCGCTTAGGTATCGCACTTGCGAAAGAAGGCGGAATGGCATTTATCTTCGGTTCACAGCCAATTGCAAGTCAAGCAGCAATGGTTGCACGTGTTAAGAATTATAAGGCAGGTTTTGTTGTCAGTGATTCAAATGTAAAACCAGACGCAAAGTTTACTGAAGTTTACGCTTTAATCGAAGAGACAGGACATTCTACAATTGCAGTTACGGAAGATGGAACACCTAATGGTAAGTTAATGGGTCTATTAACTTCACGTGACTATCGTATGTCTCGTATGACCGGTAATGAGCTTGTTAAGGATTACATGACACCACGTGAAAATCTGATTGTTGGTGGACCTAATACAACATTATCATCCGCAAATGATCTCATTTGGGATAATAAGTTAAATACACTTCCTGTTGTGGATGAAAATGATCATTTACAATATCTTGTTTTCCGTAAGGATTATGATTCTCATAAGGAACATCCTTATGAACTACTAGATAAGGAAAAACGTTTATTAGTAGGTGCTGGTATTAACTCACGTGACTATGCTGAACGTATTCCTGCACTAGTAGCAGCGGGTGTAGACTGTGTCGTTATTGACTCTTCTGAAGGTTACTCTATCTGGCAAGCTGAAACAATCAAGTGGATTCGTCAAAATTATGGTGATAAGCTCAAGGTAGGTGCTGGTAACGTTGTTGATGCGGAAGGTTTCAGATACTTAGCCGATGCAGGTGCTGACTTTATCAAGATTGGTATTGGTGGTGGTTCTATCTGTATCACTCGTGAAACGAAGGGCATTGGTCGTGGACAGGCTACTGCAGTCATTGATGTAGCAAAGGCTCGTGATGAATACTTCGAAGAAACAGGTGTTTACGTACCTATTTGTTCTGATGGTGGTATCGTATACGACTATCACATTACATTAGCTTTAGCAATGGGTGCTGACTTTGTAATGTTAGGGCGTTACTTCTCCAGATTTGAAGAAGCTCCTGGTGAAAAGTTAGTCGTTAATGGTAATACCGTAAAAGAATACTGGGGTGAAGGTTCTGCACGTGCTCGTAACTGGGCTCGCTACGACTTAGGTCAAGGTAAGAAGTTGTCTTTTGAAGAGGGTGTAGACTCTTATGTACCGTATGCAGGTTCCTTAAAGGATAACGTTGCATTAACAGTATTAAAGATTAAATCTACAATGTGTAACTGTGGTGCATTAACAATTCCTGAATTACAAGATAAAGCTAAACTAACGTTAGTATCTTCAACTTCAATTGTTGAAGGTGGAGCTCATGACGTTCAAGTTAAGCATAACGATAATACATATAACAAGTAGTATGCAAAAGGCTCTTTGGAGCCTTTTTAAGTACAAAAAACCCATAGGATATCTATAGGTTAGAATGCGTCATATAAATCTTTCTTTTGTTTTATAAGGGTTTTAATTCGTTTAAATGCAGCATCTTCTCCATGCATTGCAATGTAGCGAAGAATACGTTCAAATAAATTAGCAGTAAGCAAATGAAGATTTTGTTCATCATGACTATTCAAATAATAATTTAAAGCAGATGATTGTGTATACTGTTCTTTTTGGTACACTTTACAAGCTGCGATACGATCGCAAACACTTTCAACAACATAGTTTTGCGGCATTTTGATTGCTTGCCATTTACCATCAATCTTATCCCACCAATATTCCCAATGATGCTTGTTACAACCTTTGTGATGTAGCCAGCCGAGAGAATAGCCATGTAATTCCTTTTCTTTTGTATAAGGAGAACGATATCCTTGATAATAACGAATGCTAGGGAATAGTTCTGCAAAAGAATACTTCGATAAGTCGTGTGTTAAACCTTGTTTGTATAAACCACATTGAAAACAAAACTTACGTACAAGACTACGATGTTCGTGAATCGTTTTTAGATGTAAAAATGTTTTTCGTAGAAATGTTGGATTATTGTTATTTTTACTCATGCGACTATTTTAATTCAAGCAATCAAAACAGGCAAGATTATGAACAAAATAGAGTTTAACATGGTAAAATATATGTTAGGAGATTATAGAAAAATGAATCGTCATGACCAAAGAGAAAATGCAATGATTACGGTATACCAATACCTCATTGTTCAACGAGATATTCACGCATTAATTAACGATGTTTTTAAAGTTGATGAGAGTGAAATCGATCCATATTTTATCGATGTAATTAAGACAGCCATTGCTAATGAAGAACGTTATGGAAAGTATATTGACTCAGTCTTAAAGAAGGGCTGGTCATTTGAGCGTTTGGGGTTAATTGAGAAAGCTATCTTATTGAACGGATGTGCTGAATTTGATTTAAAGAAAACGGAGTCTGCTGTTATTATTGACCAATCTGTTCAGTTAGCAAAACGTTATTGTGACTCTGACACTTATAAGTTAGTAAACAGCGTATTAGATGTTATATGAGTAGACGTGTTGTTCCTGTCAGTACACTTGTAAATTACTTGAAGAAAGTAATGGATGAAAATCCAGTATTACATGGTGTAATGATTGAAGGGGAGATTTCAAATATACGTATGCCATACAGTGGGCACTGGTATTTTTCGCTAAAAGATGATCATGCGACTTTGAAGTGTGTTATGTTTTCTTCTGCAAACCAGAAATTGGGATTCAAACCTGAAAATGGAGATAAAGTCGTACTAAAAGGTGATGTCAGTGTCTATGTTGTTGATGGTAGTGTACAGATGATTGCTACCAACATGGAACGTAGTGGTATCGGCCAATTATATCAACAGTTTGAATTACTAAAGAAGAAGCTTAGTGACGAAGGCTTATTTAATGATAGCTATAAAAAAGCGTTACCTGCATATCCAATGGATATCGCTCTTGTGACTGGCAATAATACTGCTGCTAGAGAAGATGCGCTAATTACATTAAAAAAGCGTTGGCCAATTGCGAAACTTACAGAATATCCCGCACCTGTGCAGGGAATGGATGCTGCACCAAAAATCATTGCAGCTTTACAAGCTGCTGATGCAGGAAATCATCAAGTTATCATGTTGGTTCGTGGTGGTGGGTCGATTGAGGATTTATGGTGCTTTAATGATGAAGCACTTGCTAGATATATCTTTCAAATGAAGACACCAATCGTAACAGGGATTGGTCATGAGATAGACTTTACATTAGTAGATTTCGTATCGGATTATCGTGCCAATACTCCGACAGGAGCGGTTGAAGCTGCTGTTCCTGATATGCAAGAAGTACTAGCAATTTTAGAGAATAGTAGAAGTCGTTTGATAAATGCAATGCGTAACACATTCATGCATGCTAAGAAACGCTTTGTATATAATGCTAGTCAACCAGTACTTACTAAACCTGAACGTTTGTATCGTGATTATATTACGCGTTTAGATTACATGGCTGAAAAGCTCATGCGATTTAAAGACTTACCAGTTGATAAACGACATGAACTCAATGAAAAGTTTCATCGCTTCTCGCAATTAATACGTAAGCGTTCTGCAACATTACATGAAACGATTCAAGAAGCTAAACAGAGATTGTTGATGTATGCAAAACAATCCGTACAAGCAAATCAGAATCAACTTGTTCAATATCAATCACAAATGGAACATGCATTAAGTGCAACTGCAGACGATAGAAGAACAAGATTAGAAAAGAATATGTCATTATTAAATGCATATTCACCATTATTAGTATTAAATCGTGGTTATAGTGTTACTTATAAAAATAACAAAGTCATCAATACTACAGATGCTTTAGAAATTGGTGATCAAATCAATGTACGTTTGGCAGATGGTACCGTTGGTGCTATCGTACAAACAAAGGAGGACAGTCATGCCAACAAAGGATAAATCATTTGAAGAATCTATGAATCGATTAGAAGAAATCATCAACGATCTTGAAGAGAATGAAAAACCTTTAGATGAAACAATCACATTATTTGAAGAAGGTCTTCAATTAGTAAAAGCATGTGATACAAAGTTAAAGAAGTTTGAATCACAAATCAATGATGTAATTCGTAAAAATGGAGATACTGAAGATGCAAATTGAGTTACTTCTGGAAAACTATATCAATACACTTCCGGATAGTACTACGAAATCTGCAATGCTTTATTCTTTGACTGCTGGAGGAAAGAGAATCCGCCCATTACTTCTCTATACTGTACTAAAGGGATATGGTATAGACCCAGTAATTGGTAATCCTTTTGCGTGTGCATTAGAGATGATTCATACATATTCACTTATTCATGACGATTTACCAGCAATGGATAATGATGATTTACGTAGAGGTTTACCAACCTGTCACAAGCAATTCAATGAAGCTACTGCAATCCTTGCAGGTGATGGCTTATTGACATACGCTTTCGAAGTAGCGACAGGATCGACAGAATCCAGTGATACTGTTGTGAAATGTATTTCAATTCTATCTAAGATGGCTGGCCCAAGTGGTATGGTTTATGGACAACAACTTGATTTAGAAGCAGAAAATAAAGAGATTGATTGGGATATGCTTCAAAGAATTCATGAACATAAGACAGGATGTTTATTAACAGCACCGCTATTAATGGCTTCTACACTTGCAAAACATGAAGAAGACATTCCTGCATGGAAGAGAATTGGGTTTTCTCTTGGTCTAGCTTTCCAAATTCAGGATGATATTTTAGATATTGAGTTAACTGCATCAGAATTTGGTAAATCAAATTCCGATCAGAAGAATCATAAGGGGACTAGTGTTTCGATTTTAGGAATTGAACGCGCTAAAGAAATGATGAACAAGTTATACCAATCTGCAATTGATGAAATCAAATCTTTAAATGGATTTGACTCTGCAGAATTATTGGAATTTGTTTATCGAATTCAGCAACGTCGTAAGTAGGAGATATATTCTATGGAATTAAATGAAATTCGTGACCCCGCATTTCTTAAAAATTTAAATAACAATCAACTAAAGGACTTAGCTGAACAAATTCGCACCTTCTTAATTTACTCTTTGTCAAAGACAGGTGGACATTTAGCAAGTAATTTGGGGGTTGTTGAGTTAACAATTGCCTTACACTATGTATTTGATTCTCCTAAAGACAAAATACTTTTTGATGTAGGCCATCAATCATATGTGCATAAAATCTTGACCGGTCGTGCAGATCGTTTTTCAACGTTACGTCAATATAAGGGTCTTTCAGGCTTCCAGAAGCGTAGTGAGAGTGAACACGATGTATGGGAAGCAGGACATAGTTCTACTTCACTTTCTGCAGCCTTAGGTATGGCTGTTGCAAGAGATTTAAATAAAGAAAATTATAGTATTATCCCAGTTATAGGTGATGGTGCTATCAGTAATGGACTATCTTTAGAAGCATTAAACGAAATTGGTGTTGAGAAACGAAATATTATCATTATTTTTAATGACAATAATATGTCGATTTCAAAAAATGTTGGTGCAATGAATGCAGGCTTTTCAAAACTACGTACTTTAAAAGGATATACTTCTTTTAAATCATCATTAAAGCGTTCGTTGTCGGGTAGTCCGATTGGTGATGCGTTGTATAAAGGTTTAAAGGTTGTCAAAGATTCCATGCGTGATGCAGTAATTGATGGTGGTATTTTTGAAGAGTTTGGTTTAGATTACATGGGTCCAGTTGATGGTCATAATATACATGATTTAATTCAAGTACTAGAAACAGCGAAACATCATGGTGGTCCAACGATTATTCATGTTATGACAAAAAAGGGGAAAGGCTATTCTCCGTGTGAAGAAGATAGTGAAGGACATTGGCATGGCGTAGGTCCTTTCAATATTGAAACAGGAAAACCATTACATGAAGTTCCATGTGGTTTTACTGCATGGGGACCATTTATGAGCCAATGTGTAGCTGAGTTTGCACAAAAGGATAAAGATATTGTTTCTTTAACTCCAGCGATGATCAATGGTAGTGGTATGGGTGTCTTATTTGCGAAGTACCCAGACCGTAGCTTTGATACAGGTATTGCAGAAGAACATACAGCAACTTTTGCGGCTGGGTTAGCAATTTCTGGTAAGAAGCCGTATATGTGTATTTATAGTTCGTTCTTACAACGCGCATATGATGAAATTAACCATGATATCTGTCGTATGGATTTACCGGTTGTCATTGGCGTAGATCATGCTGGTCTTGTTGGTGGAGATGGTGAAACACACCAAGGAACATTTGATATTGGTATTCTTTCTGGACTTCCAAACATGATTATCTCTCATCCAAAAGATGCGCAAGAAGCAAAAAACCTATTGTATACAGCCTTTAACCAGAAACATCCATTTGCTGTACGTTTTCCTAAGGGAGAAGTAAAGACAGCTGATGTATGCAAAGCAAATTTAATACCGGTAGGATCATGGGAATTATTACATGATTCTTTAGATAATAAAGTTGCCATTATCACCTATGGTGATATGGTAAATAAGTTATTAGATAAAGTCATTTCTAATAACTTACCAGTCACGATTGTAAACGCACGTTATATTAAACCACTTGACTACGAGATAATACAGTCTCTTGTTAATCGTAAATTAAAACTATTTGTCTATGAACAAGATTATAAGACGAATGGTTTAGGCTCATTGATATTACAATATCTAAATGAGTCTGAGATTTGTCTTCCAATCAAGATTTATGGATTACCGGACAAGTTTATACCACAAGGTACAAGTGCACAGTTACGTAAGGAATATCACATTGATGTGAATACCTTCTTGGCTGATGTACAACAATATTTGTAGGAGAAAGTTATGCTGAAACACCTGTATATCAAAAACTTTATACTGATTGATGAACTAAACCTAGATTTTAAGTCTGGGTTTAGTGCGTTTACTGGTGAAACTGGTGCTGGTAAATCAATTATGCTAGATGCTATTTCCATCTTATGTGCAGAGCGTGCAGGTGCTTCGTATATTTCAAAGGGAAAAGAGAAAGCAATCATTGAAGGTACTTTTGATTTATCCCAAAATAAACACGCATTAGAGGTATTAGCAGAGGCTGGTTTAGAAACAACTGACGATGTTACGTTTACAAGAGAACTATTATCTTCAGGTAAATCAGTGATTCGTATTGATCATCGAATTGTTACATTATCTCTTGCTAAAGATATTCTTAGAGATGAAATTGATATTCATGGTCAAAGAGATACAGCTTATCTACTAAATACAGCAAATCATATTCGTTTACTGGATACTTTCTTACAAGTTGATGAAGAACTGAAAGAAGTAAAAGAATCTTACCAAGAATATGCAAGACTCATAAAAGAAAAAGAGAAGGCTTTACAAAATGAATTTAATGAAAATGATTTGGAATACTTCCAATATCAAATTCAAGAAATCGAACAAGCTAATCTTACAATTGGTGAAGATGAAGAATTAGCTGAAAAGGAAAGACAGTATAAACAAGTTAAAAACTCACTTGATAAATACAATCAAGTCTTTTCACTATATGAAGAAGGTTTAGCGGATTCTTTATATGACCTACAAAAATTATGTTCAAGTTTAGGAAATGATGAGAAAACAACAGCTATTCAAACATCAATTTCAGATGCATATTATTCTATCTCAGATAGTATTGATGAACTTCATAAACTAGTTGGTGAATATGATATGGATGAAGAAGAAATCAATGAGATGGAAGAGCGTCTCTTTACAATTCAAAAGCTAAAGAGAAAATATGGAAACTCTATTGAACAAATTCTCTCTCAACAAGAACAACTCAAACAGCAAGTACAGATGTTTACACATCGTAAAGAGTTTATTGAGCAGATGGATAAAAAGATTGATATAGCACGAAACCTATATCAAAAAAATGCAGCAAAGTTATCCAAGATTCGACAATCACGTGCAAAAGAACTTGATGATGCGATTCTTATCAATCTAAAGGAACTCATGTTACCAAATGCATGCTTTAAAACAGTATTTACAGAATGTAATCCTAGTGAACATGGAAATGAGAATGTTGAGTTTATGATTTCCATGAATAAAGGGGAAGAGCCTAAATCACTTGTTAAGACAGCTTCTGGTGGTGAATTAAGCCGTTTAATGCTTGGTCTAAAGGTAATCTTTACAAAACTACAAGGAATTCAAACTGTTATCTTTGATGAGATTGATACGGGTGTCAGTGGTCCAGTTGCGACTGCAATTGGGCAAAAGATGAAGGCCTTATCCAATTCATGCCAGGTCTTTGCAGTTACACATTTAGCACAAGTAGCAGCTTGTGCAGATACACATTATTTTGTCTCAAAACAAGACCTAGATAATACGACGATTACACATGTTAATGAATTAGATGAGAATGGACGTATTGATCAACTTGCGCTCATCTTTAGTGGTAGTATTACCGATATTTCTAAAAAAGCTGCACAAGAACTCTATTGGAGAAATCATAGCTAATGTATCACGTATATTTTCATATTGATTTAAATGCCTTTTTTGCCAATGCTGAAGTGCTATTAAATCCTGAATTAAAGGGAAAACCGATAGTTATTTCTGGAGCAACTAGACGTAGTGTTGTTTCTACTGCAAGTTATGAAGCACGTGCGTATGGTATTCATAGTGCAATGCCTGTTAGTGAAGCACAAAAACTTTGTAAAGATTTAATTATCGTTGAAGGACACTATACTTGGTATCGTAATCTTTCAGAGCGCTTTATGGAGATTGTCCGCTCCTATACAACTTTGGTAGAACAGGCATCTGTAGATGAATGCTATGCTGATATGACTGAAGCAATCAAGAGATTTGAAAGACCATTAGATCTTGCTTGGTCCTTGCAGAAACAAATTTATACTGAACTTGGCTTAACGTGTTCTATTGGTGTAGCGCCAAATATGTTTTTGGCTAAGATGGCGAGTGATATGAAAAAGCCTAATGGTATTACTGTTCTACGTATTCGTGATGTACAAGAAAAAATGTGGCCATTACCAATCAAAGATATGCGCGGTATAGGAAATAAAACAGTTCCTTATATGCAAGAAATCGGTATCCGAACAATTGGTGATTTAGCAAACTATAAAGATATCACTAAACTTAGAGAAATATTAGGTAAAAATACCGATGATTACATCGAGCGGGCAAATGGTATTGATCATAGAGAACTAGAGACAGAATGGGATGCTAAATCTATGGGCATTTCTGAGACATTATTAGAAGATATTAATGAATACGAGGAATTAGCCGGTTTAATCAGAACACTAGCCAGAACACTCTCTAAACGCCTTAAAAACGCAAGTAAAGTTGGCAGTTCTATTCATATTCGTATTTGTTATTATGATTTTAGAAATATTACACGTGCTATGAAGTTATCTATACCAATTTGGCGTGCAGATGAGATTTATAATGCAGCTATAGCATTATTTGAAGATAACTGGGAAGAGGGGGAAGCGGTACGCTTACTCGGTATTACAATAGGTGATTTTGCTGATGAAGGCTATATTTCTTCACAGCTCAATTTATTTGATGAAGAAGCAGCATTTAAAGCTGAGACAAAGGATATTATCAACGATTTAAACGGTATGCTTGGACTCAAGAAAGCCTTTGTTAGAGCAAGCAATCTTTTAAAGGAGAATAGCAATGAAGATTCATGATGCATTTGCTGAATATTTTACAAATATCAAAATTAACGAAGGAAAAAGTAAGCGTACAGTATCTTCATATGAAAATGATTTAAAGCAATATAAACAGTTTTTAGATGAACAAGGTATTACAAATACAAAGAAGATTCAACCAGAGTTAATTGAAGAGTTTATAGCAAAGCAAAGTGAATATAAAGCTTCAACATCATTAGCAAGAATGACTGCTGCGATACGATCATTTCATCAGTTTATGTCGATGATGCATGATGAGGCAGATCCAAGTTTAAACTTGCAGGTACATAAAGGTCCTAAAACATTACCTGTATATTGTACTGTCGATGAAATTAAGCTGCTAATGCAGTCATTTGATGATACAAATATCCAAGATAATCTAGATCATACACTTTTAGAAACAATCTATAGCTGTGGTTTACGCGTATCTGAAGTGTGTAATCTAACAATCAATCGTGTAGACCTTGATACAGGCAAAATACGTGTACTTGGAAAGGGGGATAAGGAACGCATTGTTCCGATACCAAAAGGCAGTATTCCACTTCTAAAGCAATACGTTTCTATTACTCGTATGAATCTTGTTCAAAAAAAGACCAATATGTTCTTCTTAAATCGATTTGGTCGTAAGATTACTAGTAAATACGTAGAATTATTATTACAACGTAAATGTGTCGAACTTGGTTTTAAGAAGCATATTACACCTCATAAACTTAGACACAGTTACGCAACACATATGTTACAAGGTGGTGCTGATTTACGAAGTATTCAAGAGATTCTAGGCCACAGTAATATACAGACTACAGAAATCTATACACACGTTCAAAATAAACAATTGTTTGATGCGTATAGTAAGTTTAATCCATTAGCTTCACATGAGTTAGATATTCCAAAGAAGAAGGATGAGTAACAACTCCATAAGATACTCATCTTTTTATATTTATTTAAATCGCATAACATACATTATGCGAAGTTATATATAATAAAAGAAAAGACACTCTTTTGAGTGCCTAATAGCTTACTTAACTAATTCCTTTAAGTTCTTAGCTGCTTTGAATCCTGGAACCTTTGATGCAGGAATCTTGATTGTTTCTTTTGTTTGTGGGTTGATACCTGTACGTGCTGCACGTGTCTTTACTTCAAACTTGCCAAAGCCGGAAATATCTACACGACCACCATCTTTTAAAGTACCTGATACTGTATCAAATACTAAATCGATAATCTCTGCTGCTTCTTTCTTAGTTAGGTTGTGCTTTTCTGCTACTAATTCAGCAATGCTCTTCTTATTTAATGTTTCTGCCATTTTTATTTCCTCCTAATATGTTTGTATTTTACTATAGTTTTTATAGCACATTCAATATTGACATTTTTTGTTTATATGTGCTAGTTACTAACTTTATATAAATCTTGTAGTAAATTTTGTAAATCATTTTCAGTGAGATCTTTAACGCCTGAAGCATTCTTATGACCACCACCATGATATTTATTAGCAATTGTATTGATGATTGCTGTTTTAGAACGTAATGAACCATCATATAGTTTATGACCATCTACAATTTTTTCAGTAAATATAGCCCAAATTGCAAATTCTTTTACATGCCCAATTTCGTCAATACGATTACGTGCTGATGAAGCACTGATATTATATTCATTCTGAATAGATACTGGAATGATTACATATGCTAAATGTTCACCGAGTAACTGTGCATTAGAACGAATCCAGTTACTGAAATGGAATGTTTTGTAACTAACATCAAATAACTCACGATTCAGTTCAGGAATTGCTAGATTATATGATGCTAGTTTAGCTGCCATTTCAAGTGTATGTTGTGTTGTATTGCTTGTTCTAAAGCATAAGGTATCAGTTAATAATCCCTTATAAAGATAAGTTGCAATCTCATGATTCGTAATCTGGTTATCACAGCTTGCAAAGAAACTTGTGAGAATTTCACAAGTGGCAGCTGCTTCTTCACAGACATAATTCTGAGTTCCATATGGATCTAGATTTGGATGATGATCGATTTTAATGACCTGTTTTGCAAGCGCATAACGTTGATCATCAATACGTTCTTTGTTTCCGGTATCTAAAATAATCGCTGTACTAGAACGTATTGTATCTTCATCAACTTTATCTGATGGTGGATAAACAGTTTGATCTGTTGTCTCCTCCCCTAACCTATATACCCTTTTGCTTGGAAAGTTTGTTTTAATCCAGCTACACATTCCATTCTGAGAGCTTAGCGCATCGCAATCGGGATGCGTATGTCTAAATAATGTAATGACATCTGCATCCTCAATTGTCTTTAATAATGTCTTAAAATCGAGATTCATTATAGTCCTAACAATCTAACTGTATCGCGTGCAATTACAACTTCTTCGTTTGTAGGAACAATCCATACCTGTACCTTTGAGTCAGGCTTGGAAATGAGGCATTCCTTACCATGAATTGTAGCATTTAATTCATAGTCGATACTTAAGCCTAAAGCTTCTTCCATAGCCTTTAAAATACGTTCTCTGCACGCGTCATCATTCTCACCAAGACCTGCTGTAAATGCAATTGCATCAACATGGCCTAATTGGAAGTAATAACCACCTACAACGTTAATGACACGGTTTGTATATAGTTTACCAGTTAAGATACCGCGTGGATCACCTGCATCAATTGCTGCCTGAACATCACGAGCATCTGAACTAATACCAGAAATACCTAACATACCAGACTTCTTGTTTAAGTATCTATCCATATCATCTGGTGTACATCCTAATTTCTTCATCATGTAATATACAACTGTAGGATCTAAATCACCACAACGTGTACCCATCATAATTCCACCTAATGGTGTTAATCCCATAGATGTATTAATAACTTTACCATTCTTAATCGCAGTAATAGATGCACCATTGCCTAAGTGGCAAGTAATCATATTTAAGGTATTAACATCTTTACCCATTAATTCAGCAGTACGACGGTTAACATATTGATGGCTTGTACCATGAGCACCATAACGACGAATCTTATAATCTGTATACCATTCATATGGTACTGGGAAGATATAGGATTCCTCTGGCATCGTCTGATGGAATGCTGTATCAAATACGAATACGTGACCAATATTTGGTAAAGATTCCTTGAATGCTCTATAACATACTAAGTGTGCTGGGTTGTGTAGTGGTGCTAGTTCACCATATTCTTCAACAATTTTTTCAACCTGTTCATCTACAACTACAGACTGATCGAATGAAGAACCACCTTGCACGATACGGTGACCTGCACCCTTGATTTCATCAAGATTTTCCACAATACCAAGCTCTGTTAATTTATTTAAAAGAATATCAACAGCTACCTTGTGGTTTGGAATTGGAAGTTCTACATTTTCTTTCGTTCCATTGTACTTGATTGTAAACGCACCCATCTGTTGACCGATACGTTCTGCCTGTCCACTAGTTAATACTGTTTCACTTGGCATATCAAATAATTGAAACTTTAGTGATGATGATCCTGAATTTACTGAAATGACCTTACTCATATCTTCCTCCTTAATCAATTTCTGTATCTAAGCATTGGTCGATTAGTTTAATAACCTCTGCTGAACCAATTTTTCGAATCTTTTCATATAGCTTGCATCGTTTTGTGTAAGATGCATGCATGCATAACTTTTCTTCATAAGAATCTAGTTCAATACGACAGCGTTTGATAGTATCATGAATCGCTGCCCGTGATGTGTTTACTAGTTCACTGATTTCCTGCAATGATAGATCATCACGGAAATAGAAGTTACAAATTTCCTGTTGTTTTTGTGTTAATAGCTTTTCGTAAAAGTCCAATAAACTGTTGTAATATAACTTACTTTGCATTTTCTAGTCCTTCTGAAATGCTATATAAATATGCATCTAAGTCAAATGGACGTAAATCAGTAGGTTGCTCACCTAAACCTAAATAATATACAGGAATATGTAGTTTATGCTTAATGGCAATGACAATACCACCCTTCGCTGTTCCATCCATCTTCGTTAAGATAATACCGCTTAAATTAGTCGCTTCTGCGAAAATCTGTGCTTGGGACAAACCATTTTGTCCTGTTGTTGCATCTAAGACAAGCCATGTATTATGTGGTGCACCAGGAATTTCTTTCGCTGCTACACGATTCATCTTAGATAACTCATTCATTAGATTTGCTTTGTTCTGTAAGCGCCCAGCAGTATCGCATAATAATACATCTATATTATTTTCTTTTGCATAACGACATCCATCAACGATTGCCGCACTAGGATCTCCATTTTCAATCCCTTTGATACAAGGAACACCTAAGCGTTCACCCCATTTTGCAAGTTGGTCAATTGCACCAGCACGGAAAGTATCCGCTGCTGTAAATGCGACTGTCTTGCCTTGGTCTAAGAACATGCGTGCAAGTTTAGCAGAAGTTGTAGTTTTACCAGACCCATTCACACCTTCTAATAAGAATACAGTTGTGCCATTCTCATTAAATGAGATTGGTTTATCGGGAGTTGCTTCATAAATTTCCTTCATTGTTTCTAGTAAGAAATTCATTGCCCACTTGAATGTAATCGAAGGATATTCTGAGCACTTTAACTTCATCTGCTCGCAGATATAGTCAGCTGTTTCAATTCCAACATCACTTTCCAAAAGGATAATTGTTAACTGCTCAAGAAAGTCATCATCTACCCCTTTATATTTATATTGCATTTGGTTTAATTGATCACCAAAAGTTTGTTTTGATTTTTTAAAACCGGAAAGATATGTAGCTTTATCATCTTTTTTAGAGAAGGCTTCTTTTAACTTATCTAAAAAACTCATGCTTGTACCTCCTCATTTGTAGCATCTGCCATACTAAGTGCATCATGTAAGGCAACCTTTAACATCTGTGATACACCTTGGTTTTGCATTGTTACGCCATAGAGTACGTCAGCATTTTCCATTGTACCTGGACGGTGTGTAACAACGATAAACTGTGTCTGATGTGTATAGTGATGTAAGTATTGTGCAAAACGCTCTACATTACCTGGGTCTAACGCTGCCTCTACCTCATCGAGAATAACCATAGGCACAGGCTTAATCTTCAATATTGCAAATAGTACACATAGCGCAATTAAACTCTTTTCACCACCAGAGAATAACATGTTATTTTGAACAGCCTTTCCTGGAGGTTGTGCATCAATATCAATACCTGTATTTAAGATATCAGATGGATCTTGTAGTGTAAGAACTGCTTTACCACCACCATAAAGAGCACGGAAGATATCATTAAACTCTGCGTTAACTTTATCAAAAGTCTCTTTAAATTGACGCTTCATAACTGTATCCATCTCATCAATCGCAGCCAAAATCTTATCAACACTTTCTGTTAGTTCCGCGATTTGATTCTTTAATGTTTCATAGCGTTCATTCACTTCGTTATATTCCTCTGGTGCATTCATATTGATATTACCAAGACGTTCAATATCTGCACGCAACTGTGCAACTTCTTCCTTTGCGTTTTCTATCTGTTCATTAGTTACCTTAGTCTTAGCAAATTCATATGTTAACTGGTATTCGCTTGCAAGTCTTTGTAAGCAAGCTTCCATGCGTGTTTCAAGCTTTCCTTGATCAACCTTAATCGCATTTGCACTAGCTTCTGCAGTACTTAATTCTTTACGCATTTGACGGGTTTGTTGTTCTCTACGTTCTGCTTCTTGGTTAATCTGATATCTTTGCTCACGCTTCGCCTTCATATCATTTGTGATCGTATCACGTTCTAAATAAGCTTGGTTTAAGCGAACAATCAATTCTTCTGTATGTGATTCATCACTATCATGACTTAAGCCCTTAGGATCTAATAATGCTAAGTCATTCTTTAACTTTTCAAGTTTAGCTTTCTTAGCATCTACGACAGGCTCAAGAGCCGCAACTGCATAGCGCTTTTCACTCATCGCTTGTGCTGCTTTATCACGAGCTTCGTTTGCTTGATTTAAAGCCTTTGTCGCAAGTTGTAAACGTGCAGATTCCGCATCAATTAACGCATTGATTTCTTCTGCCTCTTTGCGCATAGTCATAATATTTGTATCATGACGGGTCTTACCACCAGTCATAGAACCACCACGGTGAATAACTTCTCCACTCAGAGTTACAATTTTGTATAATCGCTTGGTTAAAGTAGATAATTCATTACCGGCTTCCATGTCCTCTACAACAAGAACATTATTCAATAAGCTTGTAATAACTGGTTCAAACTGATTATTATTTTTTACAAAGTCTGCCGCAACACCTAAATACCCCTTTGTATTCTGACAAATAATCTGGTTATCTTGAGATACATAGCGTGGAGTACATACTGTTAATGGTAAAAATGTTGCACGACCTGATTGGTTACGGTTTAAGAAACGAATCGCATCACGAGCAGCCTGTTCATCAACAGTAACGATATGATTCATTGCTGCACCTAATGCTGTTGAAACTGCTTCTTCATAACCATTTTCAACTTGTAATACCTGTCCAATTACACCTAAAATACCTGATAATGCATTTTGGTTTTCCATAATAGAACGAATACCTTGTTGGTTATTGAACGGATTGCGCATTAACTGATCGATAACGTTCTTTCTGTTTTCAAGTGAACGTAAACGATTTGATGCTTGGTCATATTCACTGCGTTTATCAACGATATTTGCAGCTGCTGCACTTAATTGTTGTGAATATAAACGAATTTCAGTATTCAAATCATCTAAACGCTTTTGACGGTCCTCATATTCAACCCTAGCTTCTTCAATTAATCCAGCTAGTTGTTTTGCCTTCTGTTCATTAGTACCAGTTTCTACAATATACTTACGCTTTTCATCAAGCTCTGTACGACGTGCTTCTAAACCAGCAATTTCATTGAACTTTTTCATTAGTTCATCTTGCAAGTCATTGATTTCACGGTCTAATGTAGAAATCTGTCTTCTACTTTCAGAGAGTTTTGTCTCATTGATTTGAATATCTGTAGAAAACATAGTTGTCTTTGTTTCAATATCAAAGAGTGCTTTCTTTGCAGTCTCAATATCTGCGTGGATACTTTCAATATCTTGTACTAAAACTGAGATTTCAATTTCTTCTAAACGTTTCTTCTTTTCACGATAAATCTCTGCTTTTCTAGCTTGTCTCTTTAATGGAGAAACCTGCTTTTCAAGCTCAATTAAAATATCATTAGAACGATCTAAATTTGCCTTTGTTCTTTCTAGTTTTGATAAAGACTCTAACTTTCTCTTTTTATACTTTGCTACACCTGCAGCTTCCTCAAAGATACCACGACGCTCAAGAGGCTTTGCTTCCGCAAAAGATAAGACATTACCCTGAGAAATAATACTTAAACTATCTTTACCAAGTCCAGTATCTAAGAAAAGATCAACAACATCCTTTAAGCGTACATTTTTACGATTAATTAAATATTCTGCTTCGCCAGAATCACGAAAAAGACGACGTGTTACTTCTATCTCGTCTTTGTCATCATTTAAAATATGATTTGTATTGTCAAATACTAAAGTAACTTCCGCCATATTGACTCTACGACGATCAGCACTACCAGCAAAAATAACATCATTCATTTTATCGCCACGCATGCTCTTAGCACTTTGTTCACCAAGTACCCAACGTACTGAATCAGCGATATTTGATTTACCACAACCATTAGGACCAACAATACCAGTAATCGGATGATCAAACTGAATAATTGTACGATCCGCAAAGGACTTAAATCCTTGCATTTCGATTCGCTTTAGAAACATAAAATCTCCTTAAATCTCTTAGATATTATAACAAAATAGCCCTCTTCTAACCACTAAAACGGGAAATTTAACAAATTTTAATTGAAAAAAACAGCCTATATTTTATGGGCTGTTTCAGAAAACTTATTTGTTCTTTAATTGTTCTAAAATCTTTTCTAATAGAACTGTTTCGTCACTCTTTACAGGAGCAGCTTCTTCCTTCACTTCTGGCTTTTTGAGCTTGTTGATACCCTTAACCATAACGAATAATACAAGCGCTAATAAGATGAAGTTGATTACGGATGAAATGAATGCACCAATCATTAAGTTAACAGCACCTAAACGAATTACAACACTTGAGAAGTCAACCTGGAATACAACACCTACTAATGGGTTAACGATGTTGTCGATGAATGACTTGATAATAGCCTGGAATGCACCACCAATAATGACACCAATTGCCATGTCCATTACGTTTCCACGTAACGCAAACGCCTTAAACTCTTCAATAAAATTCTTCATGTTATTTATCCTCCAATATAGATTTTATGTTGATGGTTTCATCATCTAGAATCAAGTAGCTACCCATGCAGAATGGGTTACCAGTTTTAAAAGCGGATGACTCTAGGATAGAAACCTCGCTAGCATTATACGATATTTCATAACGATTGCCATGTAAATCGCTCATAAATTTTAAATTTTGCTCTTTTGAGAAACGATCTTTAATGTGCATCAAGGTACGTTTACCGTAAATAAGCTTATAAACTGGCGCCTTAAAGCCATATCGTTGTTCAAAAGCATCTAGTGTCTTTTCTATCTGAAAGTCACTCATTTCTCCAGAAAGAATAACTCCTTTAATCCCTGGAATCGATAATAAATATGCAATAGCATACGAATTTACAACGTTAAGTGTCATACCACCAATACAATCTACAAGTATATTATTAAAGTCTCCAGCTTGCGAAAGTACAGTATTAACTAGGGTGGTAGTACCCTCTTGTGATTCATGGATAACTGGAGTAACTGTGTCATTTTCAACGACATTCAAGTAATTCTCACAATCAAATGTTCTAGGTTTTTTGGTTTGAATAATATACTTGTAATTTCGATCAAATATATTGTCTGTATGGTAGTAATATTCTTGTATACCTTTTCGTACATGTTGCACAGCACGTAAGTCATCTAATTTTTCTAATGCAAGCCTACGGGTTTCATTGATAACACTGACTGGTAAGAAAATGTTTTCAATCTCTCCCATAAATTTTGTAATACGGTATGCAAATGCACCTGTTTTGGCTAAACCAGCCTCTATCTTTTCCTTTGATAATGGAGCGTTTTTCGCTTGTTCTAGATTGATTGAGCTTTCTTGTACAACAGTATGTTCACCATCACTTACAACTAGCTTTAATGGTTGTCCAATTTTAGCTTCATAAGAAACAGTTATATCTACAAGTCTTCTGTACTCTTCAATATGATGTTGCACTTCATCTAGTAGTCTTGTATCTG
The DNA here is from genome assembly GCA_938039295.1 of uncultured Solobacterium sp. Lineage (GTDB taxonomy): Bacteria > Bacillota_I > Bacilli_A > Erysipelotrichales > Erysipelotrichaceae > Bulleidia. Next base: position 5,833 of record CALHUY010000022.1, on the reverse strand, counting down.
TTGTTTTATGTAATTTTTGACCTTTCTTTGGTCTTCCCTCTTTACATTCTAAAGTTACTATTTGACCTGGATTTGCACTATTTACTAAAAGATTTTTTTGATCATAGATTTTAACCGCAGTTAGACCGATATCTTCTGGTTCACTCAGAATTCGTAAACCATCATGTTGATAAAGTGGTTTTGTTAGTTTTACCTTAACTTTACCCTTATAGAAATCAACAACTTCGCCTATCACAATGCCTTGGTGATTTGGACGATACTGACTCATACGTTTAGAAACATCATCGTGGAATAAATGCCCTTCAGAAAAACCGCGATTAAACATTAGTTTCAACTCTTCTTGACGTTTCTTAGTAACATGATACGATTCATTTCTATAATATGCATCGATAGCTTCACGGAAAGTCTTCGTAATTAACCAAACATATTCAGGCCGTTTCATACGACCTTCAATTTTAAGACTACTAACTCCAGCTGCTAATAGCTTTGGCAATTGATCAATTACATTTAAATCCTTTGGGCTAAGAATATATTCACCTTCTTCAAATTCAGTACCATCTTCCTTGTAGTATTTCATACGGCAACATTGTGCACACATCCCACGGTTTGCACTACGTTGTTTTGTAACAACACTAAACTGACATTGTCCACTATAGCTGATACAGATAGCTCCATATGCAAATACTTCAATATCCATGCCACTCTTACAAGCTTTTTCAACCAGTTCAATTGGCGACTCACGTGCTAATACAACACGTTTAACACCTTGTGTTTTCATATACTCAATACCAGACATATTGTGGATATGCATCTGGGTTGAACAATGTACTTCAAAATCAGGGAAACATGTACGAACATAATGAAATAGTCCGAAATCTTGGATTAATAAAGCATCCACATCATGGTCATATAAGAATTGAATTTGATTTTTCGCAGCTTCTATCTCCGGTTCATAAAGAATTGTATTCATCGTGACATATACTTTTACACCACGAATATGACAATATCGTACTGCTTCAACCAGTTCTTCTCTTGAAAAATTATCTGCAAAGGCACGAGCCGAAAAAGAATTAAGTCCTAAATAAACTGCATCACATCCAGCTTGTACAGCCGCAATCAAGGCTTCCATATTTCCTGCTGGTGCAAGTAATTCAGCTTTTTTCATAATACCTCCTTAATCTTTCGATACTCGTATACCAGTTCCTCAAGTCTCATCTTTGCGTTTGCTGCAGAAGTACTAGGCAAACTGATATGTGGTAAATCTAAATGAATATATTGTTCATACAAAGCAGAAGCTTTCTTACCAGTAGTAACAATTAATTCAATATGTGTTTTTTGAACTAATCCAGCAATATCATTTGGTATTACATTTTTGATAGAAGAATCCGAGGAACCTTCTATCGTACAAGAATGAATTACATCCCACATTGCTAAATGATGTTTGTGACAAAACGACACATGGTCCGTAATTTCTTCCTTAAATAAAGCCTCCATCACAGACCAAAATCGATTCGTTTTATTTGCATAGTACATCATATCTTTTCTGCTAATTACTGAAGGAAAAGACCCTAATATTAGTACTTTAGATTGTTCATCATAGATTGGTTCCAATGGATGAATAACCTTTTTATTTTTAGCACTGGCTTTCATCAAAATATTTAGCCAATCCACCGATGGATGTTTCCTTCAAACTCATCGGAATACAATTCCCTGTTTCCTTCATTGTTTCGACGATTGTATCAAAACTTACCTTATGTGTAGCACGAACTTTATTCATATGAATTGCTAAGTTCGCAGCATCAATAGCACGTAAGATACCTTGTGAATTACGTTCTATACAAGGAATCATGACATATCCCATTACTGGGTCACAAGTTAAACCTAAATGATGCTCAATACCAATCTCAGCTGCATATTCGATATCATTTAGATTTCCACCTAAGATATACGTAAACGCAGCACTAGCCATCGCAACTGCAGATCCAACTTCAGCCTGGCAACCACCTACTGCACCTGAAATTGTCGCATTATGTTTGATTAAGTTGCCAAAGATACCACCAATTGCAAGAGCGTCGATCATCTTATCTTTTTCAATCTTCAAATCATGAATGCAATGATATGTTAACGCTGCGATAACACCACATGCACCTAGTGTTGGTGCAGTAACTACCTTATGTGTGTCTGCATTTTCTTCGCCAGCAGCATACGCATAACTCATTAACTTTAAATCATTTGCATAAGAACTCGTACTCTCGAGACTTTCTGTATATAACTTACGTGCAACTCTTTGCATCTTTAACTTCCCTGGTAACGTTCCAGCCTCAGCTGTAATACCAGCGTGAACACATTCGACTTCGGCATCTACAATATCGGAAAGATATTCACGTAAATTAGGTTCATAAGAATAGATATATGAAAGTAAAGTTTCATTTCTATCCTGTAATGCTTGTTTAATTTCTTTTAGTGAATTCTCTTGATATACTTCATCGTTCCAATCAAGATCTTTTTCTACGATACGGATACTACCACCACCGATGGAGAATACAGTCCAACGCTGTTGTAATTCATGTTGATCATTATATGCGCGAATGTAGAATCCATTAGGGAAATCCTCTTCCCATTCTAAAGAGAAGATTACTTTAACTTCACCTGGTAGTGTCTGTTCGATAATCGCATCCGTATGATGTCCCTTTCCAGTTAAGGATAAAGAGCCAAATAACTCAGCTTCATAGTAAGGAAATGCACCAAATGTTTCATTGAAGAGCTTACATGCTCTCTCTGGTGCTAATGTATGTGAACTACTTGGTCCACGTCCTATTTTATATAGTTCTTTGATTGATTGCATGTTAACTCCCATTCTTTAATAAGAACTGCTCAAAACCATTCTTAGGTTCAATACGTCCAGCTTTGATACCTTGTTCCAATGTTGCAAGTTCTTCTAAATATCTTAATATTGTCTTTGACTGCAGATGATAACAACTTTCTAAGCCTTTTTTGATTGCCCAATCATCCGCATGTAGTCTTGTCGCAATCATACTATCCGATAAACCACGTTCATAGAGCTTTTTGATATTGTATAAACTACGTAGTTTGCAAGCATCGCAATCATCGCAACATAGTCATAACGAGCTTGTAACATCTCATCTACTGCAAGTAATGTAGAGGACAAGTCATGCGCAACAAATGAATTACTCATTCTAAAGATATTTAAATCAGCATTCATCGGTACAATATGCATAACATCTTCAAGATTAAGTTCTCTCTTTCCATAAAGATCAATCTTAACAAGAGCGTTATGGAATTTTAACGTATCATTACTGACACGTTCTAACAATTCTATACGCGCTTCACGGGTTAGTTTAAACTTACGTTCTTTTAACTTATCATCAACATACTTCTCAAACTCCCAAGGTTTCATCAGTTCAAATTTAACAACCCTAGTATCATAAGTAGTAAGAAGTTTATACTCTTTCTTTCTCGTATCAGCAGAGAATGTATGACAATAAAATACGAGTAATGTATTTGGATTTGGATTCTTAAGATAAGCTTCTAAAGATTTTAAACGTTGTTCTTTTTCTTGTTCTTGTTTATCTGTTTCTTTCTTACCGGTTTTAACACTAGCACGTAAGAAATGTGGTTCTTTGATAATTACAGCTTTTTTAGCTGTATCATCAAATAGTGAAAAAGTATCACAAGCCATCAAAGCCTCATCAAACCGAAATGTCTTCGCATTTGATGCATCAAAGGTTGTGACATAGTCCTTATCAATAGAAAACTCTTTTAAAAGAGTAGCTAAGCGCTCCTCTTGTCGAAACATATCTTTTCCACTCAATAAATATACTGTCATATACTAGTTAATTATAACAATTTTCCCGCTTGATGTTAGAGCGAAATGCTTATGAAAGATACTAAAAAATGAAATATCACCATAACTACCAGTATCTAACAACATAATCCCCCTTTTCTTCAATTCTGTAATCACTGTACGAGATGGTAAATGACTATTTAAATAGGGTTTATTGATTGAGATACATAGCTTTGGTTGTATATGATCAAATAACTCTGGTGGATTAGAATTCGTAGAACCATGATTTGAAAGAATCATTACATCGATATTTAAGTTATCATAATGATTTAAAAAATAAGTAATTTCTTTTTGTTCAAGATACGTAAACACAATAAACATTAGTCCATCATAATTGAAGTACCAGATGGGATGATCTGTGTTCATTTGGTTTAATTGTTTTACAACCGTACTATCTAAACTAGATATTACGTTAATTCCTTCTACTTCGCCTACTAATTCAATATATGTATGTATACTTGTTATTCCTTTTGCATATAAATAACTTTGCAAATCTTTATCAAATACTTCATTTGTAAGAGATAATACTGTAGCTTTATTTGATAATGAAGGTTTTAAAATAATATTGGTATCTTTAGGATTGTTTAAAACAGTAACTTCTGATAGTGGATGTAATAGAGATAAACCTATCGTCAATAACATAAAGATACTTAGATAATATAGACCAAACTTTTTCTGTCTTAAACTTCCATACAGAATAAATGGAAATAATATACCAATACCAAAAATATTTCCATAAAGCTTTACTGATTGAATCTTTGTAAAAATTTTAGATACGATTGATACTAGATATACTGAATTAAATCCAGTCCACAATTGAACAAATCCCATCATCCAAGTAAAACCCATTAAATAACGTAATACTGGATAAAATAATAACGATAAGATTTGAATGGAATGAAATTTAATGCTACATATTCCAGCTATTATGATAGCTGTTCGTATCTTTCGTTGGGATGTTCCAAAAACATTTTGTAAACGATATATGAGTGGGATTTGAAAAGACAAAGAATAAATTGCATTAGGATATATAACTAATAAAACAATACTGGAAAAAAGTATTTTTACTCTTTGAGGTATATCAAAAAACTGTAGTAAAGTAGACAATAACGAATACAATAACACAATTGGATAATAATAAAATAAATTTAATACAATTAAGCATGCAATTTTAATATATTTACGTTGTTGTTGCGTAGTAAAAAACTTGATGAGATATAACAATAACCATACACCAGCAACATACGAAAAACCACTTTGTTCATAAATATCTGTGATATCAATTCCTTTACTTTTAATGCGAAAGATAATCTGATACAACATCTCTTTCTGTAGATTATTACTAACTTTATCGATTTGCTTCTGAGTCCAAGAACGTAATGTAAAATGTGTTTGAATAACCTTTATTTCAGACTGATATGTATAGCCACTAAAGTCATTTTCTTTTGCCCACTGGTATTGTGAAAAGCCATAGAACTTAGAATCATAATCAAATGAATAAATATGATTATTTACTTCTACTTCCGCATCAAATGGCAATGTTGAAGTTGTATAAACAACGATTCTATTATCTCTATTTTCGATAATTGCATAATTACTTTTAACATCGACAATACGATAAACATTCGATTGTAGAAAATGAAACTTTGGAAGACATGTAATACATAAAATACAACTAAGCCACAGACAACTTCTTACACTATGATGTCGGTACCAATATAAAACACATAGAAGTATTACATAAAATTTAGATGTTCCTTTAAAAGAAAGACAAAATAGATACATCAACAAAACAAGTAATGGATTATTTAAGATTCCTTTCATAAACAAATCTTATCTTTAATAAAATCAAACTTCACTTGACCAATTCCTTTTACCTTCATTAAATCTTCTAAATTCTTAAACAATCCATATTGGCTACGATAATCAAGAATGGCTTGCGCAGTCTTCTCACCGATTTTAGGAATT
>CALHUY010000021.1 GCA_938039295.1 uncultured Solobacterium sp. | reverse complement strand
CGCCATCGCTGGTCCACAACGGCCAAGATAATCCAATTCACTATACGATTCATATTCATCACTCTTTAATTCTTCTTCTGTAAAGAATGGAATATTATGATTCACTTCAACGTATGGTGATGATATATATGCAGGAATATCCGACACTGAAAATGACGCATCACGATTCACTGGAATCGCAGAAAAAAATGCTTCCCATATCATCACTGCCGATAATACTAATAAAAGCAGTGATGACAGAATACGTTTACGATATCGACGAAAAGACTTATGGTACATCATCTTTGTAATGCATATCACTAAGTATGCAAATACCAAAAGAAATAATCCAATTGATAGATATTTTATATATGACTGCTGGTTATACATACTTGTATTATACACACATCTATTCATCAAACTTTAAAAAAAGCGAGAACTCTCGCTTATAAACTCTGCAATACTTGGAAGACTAGATTTGCACAATGCTCAGCTGCCTGTGCTTCAAAATCCTCATAAGATATTGTACTTTCTTCATCTGCTTTATCAGAGATTGCACGTACAATTACAAATGGAATGTGATAGTCCGTCGCAACATGCGCAATTGCACAACCTTCCATCTCACAGCACTTCGCACCAAAGTTTGAAATAATCCAATCTTTCTTTTCTTTTTGTCCTACAAAAATATCACCACTGGCAACACGTCCTTCAAAGACTTGAATTTCTGGAGCGACCTTTTGAATACTATCAACAACTAACTTACGAAGAGTTTCATCTGCCGTAAAAGAGATTGTCTTTCTACCAGGTACCATCCCTGCAGGATAACCAAATGGTTCTACACTAAAATCATGATATACCGCATCGGTAGAAACAACGATATCTCCAATATTAATTTGATTATCCAAAGATCCTGCAATTCCCGTATTTAAAATATGTGTAACATCATACTTTACACACATGGTTGTAGCACAAATTGCGGCATTTACTTTACCAATCCCACATCTTGCGACAACAACTTCTGTATCACCAATTTTTCCTAAACAATATGTGTTATCTCCGACTTCTTCAATCTTATCGATTGTCATGCGTTCTTTGATAGATGTTACTTCCACATCCATCGCACCAATAATACCTACTCTCATCATTCTGCGTACACGAGGTGTGCCTCGTCAATCTCCTTTACTGTATTCTCTAAATAACGATTGGCAAGATACTTTGCCATCGGTAAATTCTGGTCTAAATAGTTACCACAATCACGTGCTTCTGCACCAGGGATAGCTCCCTCAAAGTCACGTACAAATTCAAATAGCCCTTTTACAAGTGGAACAATTTCCTTTGAAGTTAAATCCCCTTCACACAGTAAATAGAAACCTGTACGACAACCCATCGGACCAAAATAGACAATACGATTTTTCCAAACAGGATTATTTCGTAAATATGTAGCACCCAGGTGCTCTATCGTGTGCATTTCTGCAGTATTCATCACCGGCTCTTTATTTGGTGTTGTCATTCTTAAATCAAACGTCGTAATCGTCACATCATTAAAATGATCTTGACGAGACACATATATACCAGGTTCTAAAATTAGATGATTGACTGTAAAACTAGCAATTTTTTCCATAATAGCCCTCTTCTATTCTATATAAGGTTATATCATACTTAAAAACTTAATGGGAAACTTTCCAAAGTCTAAGATATAATAGACTCATGAAGAAATTAATGACAAGATTATTCGCATTAACATGTGCACTATTGATTACCTTAACAATACTATTACCAGTTAGCGCTAGAGAAGATGATTTTGATTTAGGTAAAAACCTTTATAGTACAAACTATATCTTTCTAGATGCAGATACAGGACAGGTTCTAGACGCAAAGAAACAAGATGAACAAATTAGTATCGCATCTCTTACCAAGATGATGACTGTACTTCTAGCAATCGAAAACAGTTCCTCACTCAATGAAAATATCACGATTACAGACGAAATGATTGCAGGGTTATATGAAGAACAAGCAAGTGTTGCAGGATATATCAGTGGTGATGTGGCCACTTTGCTAGACCTATGTTACGCTGCAGCTGTCCCATCTGCAGCAGATGCCGCAAACGCACTTGCATTACAGATTGGTGGTAGCTTTGAAAAGTTCTATCAGATGATGAACGATAAAGCTGCAGAATTGGGAATGAATCACACTGTCTTCAAGAGTGCACATGGTCTTGACCGTGATGGCCAATACTCTACGGTTGAGGATATGTCAAAGTTATTACGTTATGCATTACAAAATCCAACCTTTAAAGAGATCTTCTCCACAAAGGAATACACAACCCAAGCCACAACCTATTATCCATTTGGCATCCCACTTGCTAGTACGATTTGGGCATATGCGGATACATATGGATACGATTTAACAAATCTATCTGGTGGTAAGACTGGTTATACATTACAAGCCGGTAGATGTATCGCCTATTGGGCAACTGTCAATGAAATGAATATCATTGCCGTAACAGCTGGTGCAAGCACTAACGTTGAACAATACTCCAACCTTAGCGATGCACAAACTAGCTTAAAGAATTTATCTTCTTGGCAAAAGAAAACAATTCTTAAAACCAATGATGTCGTTTCAACAATTGAATATAAATCATTCATGCATACAGCAAATATCGACGTAAAGATGGATAAAGATATTACTCTCGATTTACCTGCAAATGTAGAATGTACATATGAAATTGATTTACCAAAAAAATTTTCAGCAGAACTATACGACCAAAATATTCAGGCCACAATTACATTTACAGCTGATAATAAAGTCATCTACACAAAAACAATCAGTATCACACTTCCACAGGAAAAGAATATATTCGGAAGAATCATTCTACATCTACAGAACTTTATAAAAGGTTGATTGGCACTGACCAATCAACCTTTTTCATTTCCTATTCCATCTTTCACTTCAATGATACGATCACAATATGATAGTGTAGATAATCGATGTGAAATCGTCAGAATCATTTTATCTTTAAATTCCTTCTTTAATGTATAGAGCAGCTCTTTCTCATGCAATACATCTAAAGCACTCGTAGGCTCATCAAGGATAATTACATCAGGTTGTTTTAACATAATACGTGCTAAACCAATACGCTGTCTTTCACCACCTGAAACACGCAAGCTCATCTGCCCCATATGGGTATCATATCCTTCTGCTAAAGTCATGATAAAGTCATCAATCCCAGCTCTTTTCGCTGCTAGTCGAATTTCATCCAATGTAGCGTCTGGTTTTGCGATAGCGATATTTCCAGCAATCGTGTCGTTAAATAGATAGGTATCCTGCTCTAATACTGCAATATGACGATGTAATTCTTCAAAGGAGAATTGGTCTAAAGAGATACCATTCATACGAATATCCCCAGTTTGAATCGGATAATATCTTAACAACAATCTTAAAAGAGTTGATTTACCAGAACCACTTTCCCCGATAATACCGATATGTTCGTGGTTCTGTATGGATAAATGAAAGTGCTTTAAAATCTTGCGATTTGTCTTTGGATATGTAAATGAGACATCTTCAAAATCAATACGTTCAACGTGATCAATCTTCACGGATTCACTCGGATCAATCGTCATCGGATTTGCGTCTTCGATTAAGAAGATTCTCTCCGCTGCCGCAAAGGCCTCCAGTAAATGAGAAACAACAAATGTAAGTGAGAATGTAGAAGAGAATGATGCCGTCGCGATAAATGAAATTAAAATTGTACCAACTGGATTACCAATTCCTCTTGAAAGTAAATACGCAGCCACAACCAAAATCATGATTCTACCCAAATAGACAAAGAAATTTGGGGCAGAAGATAATGCTTGTTTATGCATGGTCATCATATGCATATCCTTGTTTACTTGATTGTTATACTCCATCACCTTCGTAATCTTCATATCTTGGGCATTATAAATTTGAATATCCTTTATCGCATATATGTTTTCAAGAATTACTGCCTTTAGTTTACCTAAGTCTTTACGATATTCTTTACCAATTTCTCTTCCTAAATACAATCCAACAAGAGGAATCATTACGCTTATCATTAGATATACAGGAATCAATACATACGCATACAAATGGTTAAATTGTAATGCGATAAGAATCGTTGTGACTGGCAAGAGTATTACCGTAAACATTGGACCAATTGTATGGGCAAAGAAGTATTCTAAGGTTTCAATATCACCTACCGCAATGTTAATCACATCACCTATCTTTTGATCAATGAGATATGCAGGTGCTAAGCGATTGATAGATTTAAATAAATCCACACGCATCTTTGCCAGAATACCATACGCACCTAGATGCGAGAATACACCCTCTAAATATCGACAGACTGCGATTAAAAGACCACACACTAACATCATGCATGCATAAAACCATACATTACCACTTGTCATAATATCTGCAGCTCTCATAATCCATAGTGCACCAAATCCCATGACACCCATATGCGATAGATTACCAATAATACTTGCTAGTGTAGATATGGTAAGATATTTTGCGATAGGTTTTGCTTTCTTAAATAATCTTGATACTAGAACTGGAATTGAATATGCATATTTTTTCATGCTTGTACCTCCAGTTTATTTTGTTCTTCTACAAGTTCTCGATAGAGTCCATGAATCTTCATAAGTTCATCATGATTACCAATTTCTTCCACAATACCTGCACGCAACACAATGATTTGATCTGCATTTCGTATCGCAGAAAGACGATGTGAAATAATAATAAGCGTACGTTTCTTTGATAATTTATCAATGCAGTCCCATATTATCTTTTCACTTTCAGGATCAACTGCAGAAGTCGCTTCATCAAAGATGATATACTCTGCATCTGTTAATAGTGCCCTAGCAATACCCATCATCTGTTTTTGACCACCAGATAAATTTGAACCAGACTCACTAATCATCGTATCTAAACCATCAGGCATTCTTTGTATATGCTTATCTAGGCTAACCTCATGTAGCACCTGCCAAAGTTGTTCATCGTTTGCGGATGGATTTGCGAGTAATAGATTATTACGAATTGTATCGTTAAATAAATTGACTGTTTGTGGAACCATTACAATATGTTCCCCAATTTCTTTACGATTCATGCATGCATAATCTCTTCCGTTTAAATATACATTTCCACTTGACGGATAGATAAACTTCATTAACATCGACGCAATCGTACTCTTACCACAGCCAGATAATCCTACTAACGCTGTAGTCTTTGATTTTTTAATCTCGATATTTACATGATGTAATACTTCTTTTCTTCCTTCATATGAAAAGGAAACATCCTTTAACAAAATCCCTTCATGATAGCTATCTTGTTTTTCTGCTTTTTTTATTTTCTTAGATTCTACCGCAAGAATTTCTTCTGCACGGGTTGCGGCAGAAACAGCTGTTAAAGCATCATGTGTTGCGGACATTAGTTGACGAATCGACCCAAAATAACTATATCCTAACAATAAAATCATCAGCACACTACTAAGATCCATTGTTTTATTTACTAACGCATTGATTGCGATGAATACACAGAGAAATAATGTTATGTAGATGATTCCTTCAGTTACTAGGAATGATGTGAAATTAACCTTCATGAATTCATTAATTTGGTGATTCAGATAGTCAGCTTTTTCTCCTAATACTTGCGCATGTTTATCCGATTGGTCAAATAACTTTAACGTTGAAAGACCACGAATACTATCCAGGTAATACCCTGTCATATCTTCCAGTGATTTCCAATATGATTTTCTAAGTTTCTCAATCCGATAACGAAACACATTATGTAATGGCAATAGTACAAAAGATACTACGAGTAGTATGCATGCAATTAAAAATGAACTTGGATATATCTTTGTAAACAAGTATATTGGCGCAATCACACTAAAGATTAAACTTGGCAAGTAAACGCTAAAGTAAACTTGCATCTGCTCTACACCATCAACAGTTGATGTGATCGCGGAATTTGGACCAATTTTCTCAATATAACCAGCATCGAGTGACATTGTTTTTGTAAAAAGCTTCTGACGTATTGATGAACGTGCTGCAGCTTGCGTACGATATTCTAATTCCCCCTGAATCAATTGAAAGACAAAAATCAGTATTGATACGATGATAATCTGAATGACAACATTACGTATTTCATCATATGTAAATGTTGGATTCATCATATTTCCCAAGAAATAGGAAATACGACTTGCAAAGTTCGTTATCATTACAAGCGAACATACACGTATCACCACTAGTGAAATTATCCATATCCAAAGACCTTTCGTCATCTTTAGTAATGTTTTATCGAGTAATAACATTCTACCCCCCCTTACTTAAAAAAGGAATCTTTGATAGATTCCTTATCAAGAACTATTTAGCAGCTTCAAATACTTTACGCACTTGTTCCTTGCATTCTTCATACTTTTCGAATAAATGCGCTTCATAGATTTTTTGATCACCAATCCACATACATGGAACTGCGTGATAATCATACTTTTCAATGATTTCTGGATGTTCATTTTCCTCAATCATATCAATTTCAATGTTGTTATATTCTGGATTCTCTGCTCTTAACTCTTCAATTGCCTTATTTGCATTCTTGCAATATGGACAGGAATTTAGATGGAAATAAGTAATTTTCTTCATAGTATTCACCTCTATGTCTCTATTTTACTATTTTTTTGTCTTTTTTATACTAAAATGCTTTTAGTTTGTATTTTGTTCAATGCGCTTACGACAAGTCTTAGAGAAGATAATTGTCTGTGCTTTATATAGTCCCGAATAGCCAGAAACAATATAACTGATAGCGACTGCAATCAATAGGAATGAGCTAGCTTGAAAGTTAAATAACTCAAATCCAATTAGTAGCGAAGTGATTGGACAGTTTGTTACACCACAGAATACCGCAACCATACCTACTTCAGCCCATAAACCAGCAGGCAGTCCAAACACTGTGCCGAATGCACTGCCAAGTGTAGCACCAATAATTAAGGACGGAATGATTTCACCACCCTTGTATCCAGATGAAAGTGTAACTGATGTAAATAGTATCTTAAGTAAGAATGCATAGAGAGGAACATCCCCTTCTAATGCACGTTCAATCATATGTGCACCAGCACCATTGTAATCTTGATTACCTACTAACAGTGTTAATACGATGATAATCACAGCACCTACAATTGCACGTACATATGCATTTTCAATCATCGCAAATACATGGTGTGTCTTATGCAAACTATATACAAATAAGCGACTAACTAGACCAGCTAATAACGATAGAACAATTACTGCAATCGCTGTGATTGCGTCTAAATTTGGTATTGTTCCAATATGGTGAATCGGTTCTACAAGATTCATTGCGATAGCTACACTATGACCAACTAGTGATGCGATAACACATGGAAGTAATGCCGCATATTCCATATATCCTACATGTACAACTTCAAGTGGGAAAATAGCTGCTGTTAAAGGTGTACCAAATAAAGCTGAGAAACAACCAGACATACCAGCCATGATTAATGTTTTTTTATCTTCTTCTTTTAAATGAAGTGTCTTTGACACAAAACTACCAACGCTACCACCAATCTGTAACGCCGCACCCTCACGTCCAGCAGAACCACCAAACAAGTGTGTAATAACAGAAGAAACAAAGATAAGTGGTCCAACACGTACTGGTAAATGTTGTTCAGAGTGAATTGAATTGATTACTAAGTCTGTTCCTGCATCCTTATATTTAGCTAATTTATATAAGAGAACAATAACAATACCACCGATAGGCAAGAAATAGATTAACCATGGGTGATTGAGTCTTATTTGCGTAACGGAATTTACACTAAATGTAAACAACGTTCCAAGAAAACCTGCACCAAGTCCAACTATTGCTGCATATATCAGAATACGTATAAAGTCTATACTTTGATTCAGATTTAACTTCTTCTCATTCATATTTATCATAATTTACTCCCTCTTGCGTACCATACTATAACAGATTTATTTTTGGATTGTAAAACCGTATTAATGATACAACCAATCTATCAAAAAAGTACGCATGAATTTTATTTTCATACATACTCCTTTTTAATTATTTCTGTAATGCATTTACGATTTCATCTGCGACATATTTTCCAGACACAAATGCCCATGCAAGTCCTGCCCCACCTGGCATCTTTTCTCCAAATACATTTCCTGCAATACTACCTATCGCAAAAACATTTGGATTTGCTTGTCCACTACCATCTAATAGATTTAAGTGGTCGTCCACCTTTAAACCACCTGTTGTCTCATAGCGATATTTATTGAGTGGAATAATGCATGTTGGCTTTTCTGGATCTATCTTACCCATCACATTCGTACTAGAAGCCTCTATTTCAAGGTTATGATAGCTTATCGTTTCTGATAATTTCTGCGCATCTAAATCAGCAGAAACTGCAGCTTCGCTTAATGTTTCTCCACTAAATGGCACAATAGCGTACATGGACTGTAAATACTTCTCTTCTGCTTTTGTGATTGTCGCAGTGAATAGTAGCTTCTTCTTCCAGTCTTGATATACTTCCTCATTCATCACAAGATAGGAAGTTGCATTGTTCTGATTATGAATTGCTTCTGAGATTTGGTTGTATGGTTCTGTTTCATCGATAAAACGTTCTCCAGTATTGTTGACTAATGCAACACCTTTAGAAAGAATTGATTTTGTCGCAAGATAGGTATCTAGTGTAATATCACGTACACTATATCCCAAATAGTTATATACAACCGAACCATCTTCCATTTGATACGGATGTTCTGTATCTTTCGCTAAAGCTAATGCATCACCTGTATTTGTAGAAAGGCCTAAATAATTCGAGTTATGATCACGATCAGGTAACATATTTAAATTACCTGCAGATGTACCAGTTGCTAAAACAACATACTTTGAAGTTGTTTCAATAATATCACCATTCGATTTTTTAGCTCTTACACCGATGACCTTACCTTCCTCATCATAACGTAGTCCAATGATACTTGTGTTCGTATGAACACTAGATCCAGAGACTTTCACTTCTTTTTGGAGTAATTCATCAATTTCACCACTTGATTCATCATATAACATGACAGAATTGAGGGCTAAACCATCTGTAGGAATGTATCCTGTCTTCTTATCGAAGGTAATACCAAGAACCTTCACTTGCCAATCGACCGTATCACCGATATTATCTTCTAATATCTGTGTTAGAGCTACATTATTTGTCTGATTACTATAGGCTGCGATATCTTCCGCGAGCGGCTCAGATGGATCAATATCAAATAAGTTTAGTTTGGTAGAGCCTGCTACAATTTGACCACTATTTGCATAGTAGCGTAATGAGCCACCAATCTCACTATCCTTTTCAATCAGACTTGTCTTATACCCTTTTTCCTGCAATCGTAGTACAGTCGCGATACCTGCTGCACCACCACCCACAACTGTCACATCTGTATCTTCTTGAATAATTTTTTCTTTATTCTTACCTGTGCAATCCTTCTGCCACTCCTCGACGTTGCCATTAGCAGCAGTAATTGCATTACCAATCGCTTCAAGTACTGCTTTTGAAGTTTGGGTAGCACCTGTAGAAATATCTACATTTAAGGACTGCTCATTAATGACATATTCTGGAATCATAGTTAACGCCGCATCAGATACTGCTTTTGTCTCTTGTTGATCTGTAATAATGACATTTGTTAAAAAACCATTTCGAAAAGAAGCAGATACTGTCACATATCCATTATAGCCAGTACCAATACCTGTATAGTTACCATCATTTACTGTATGTGTCGTAGCAGATTCCTTCTTAGGCGCACAACCTATCAATGACACACCAAGCATAAAAGCTATGCTAGTTTTACAAACCTTATTTAGTATATTCATAGAGATATTATATCATTTAATAAATCTAGTGAAATATGTGATTCAACACATCATTTATTCAGACAATGTTCACATAGTATTCTTATTCTTTTAACATATAGACTTTATAGTAATAACTGTAAACAGAAAGGAGAACTTAGAACAAAGTTACTAAAGAGTAACTAAAAATGCAGTAGTAATTAAATTATTTCTTAAATTCATAAATTCCCCCCCAATTTATAAAAATAATAATAATAATAAGTTTTACTTAACCATCGGCTCCCCACCGATGGTTATTTTATGTATAATACAATTTAAGGAGATAAAATATGAAATATCCTAAATTTATAAAGAACGGCGGTACAATTGGTGTCTGTGCTCCAAGTTCTGGCGTTGGTAAGTTTGTGCAGAAATTTCAACGTTCCATTGATAACCTGCATGCGTATGGCTATCAGACAAAAGAAACTGCGTCTGTTCGAAGTGAAAGTGAACCGAGTAATTCTTCAACCATTCGTGCAAAGGAAGTCGAAGCGTTATTACTTGATAAAGATGTAGATATAATAATGGCCGCAACGGGAGGAGATTTCTTATTTGATATCCTACCTTACTTAAATCCATCTATCATTCAAGAAAATCCAAAGTGGATTATGGGTGCTTCTGATCCAACAGGACTTGTTTACCCAATTACTACGAAGTATGATATCGCAACACTCTATGGAGAAAATGCTGGCGATTATTACGCAACACCTACTCCTGACTATTTAGAAGGAAATCTTGCAATATTAAAAGGTGATTTAGTCGTACAAACAAATTATCCAAAACGTATGGAACAACCACCATTCTTTTGTGAGGATATCGTCTATGATAAAGAAAATATTTGGAAATCTACATTGAATACGATTGACGTTCAAGGAAGATGTATTGGTGGATGTATCGATGTACTAAAAGATTTAATTGGCACACCGTATGATGGTACATTAGATTTTATCGAACGTTATCGTGATGATGGTATTATTTGGTACTTCGATAACTTCGCAATGAATAGTGAAACACTCTATCGTACCCTTCTACAAATGAAGTATATAGGATGGTTTGAAACAACCAAAGCTATCATCATTGGAAGAACATGTTTTGAATCCAATAGTACCGGCTTAAGTTATGAAGACGCAATCAAACATGCATTACATGATATACCAGTTATTTATGATGCGGATATTGGACATACTGTCCCACGCATCACAATGATTAATGGTGCTATCTTACACTTACAGTATGAAAATGGAAAAGCAGCACTACAATTCAAACTAAAATAATGGGGTCAACACCCTATTATTTTTTATGCATAAATTTTTAAGATATTTGGTAAATCTGAAGTTGTGATAATACCGATAGGTTTTTCACTAGGCTTTCCAGATTCAGTGATGATGATTGCTAGTAAAGTGATACCCTCTTCTCGAGCCTTATCAAAATAACGCAATACAACATCTACATTATTACTCTTAGAGCTAAACACAACCCTAGCATTCTTCGCAGAAGATACTACATCAGATACGACTGTATCATCTGTTTTTCCTTGCATCGCAACTTTCGCAATTTCGTCTAAGGTAATCATTCCCACGAAATCCTGTCCTTTATATACAGGAACTTTAGATGTGTCCATCTCTTGCATAAGATGAAACGCATCACGAATACTTGTATCGATATGCACTGTTTTTACTGGCATGCTTGCATACTTTAGAATATCATGTGGTTCTGTTAATAACTTTGCGATTCGTTCAATATCTGCTGTAACACTATCACATGGTTCAGCGATAATTTCTTTTTCACTTCCACGGATATGAACGATTGCATTACGTAATTCATTATATTCACGTAGAGATTGCTGGTTAAGTGCGACAACTCTACTTCGGTTAGCACAGCGAGCTACTAGTTGTGAAAACGGAATGTACTTTGGCTGTTCTGCTAATTCAGCCAATTTCTTTTCACATTGTGCATAAGCATTTAAAAATCTCTCGGCATTTGTCATAGATATATCCTTCTTTACTTGATTTTACCTTCCAAAGCTTCTAGAGCACTATCTGCACTCATGTGATCGAGTATCATCTTCATCAATGTTTCCATTTCTGAACCTTCACTGTAATCTGCTTTTACCATGTAGTTTGCACGCTCTTCACGGATCAGTTTTTCCGCAATCTTCCTTGCCTTTGCGGACTTCTCGTTATAGACCGCCACAGAACGGCCACCATATTCTTTTACAAGACGCATACATGGTACATCTGTTAAACCGTCTGCCACATAAACCATCTTTGTAAGTGGAATTGGACGTAGCTTTGGATCAATATAAGTATTTAAGTCTTCCGCATCATTTTCATCTAAAACCTGTTTATTGATTCGGAAGATATATTGTGTCTTTGTCGTGTAGTTTACGATTTGCGCTGGCCATCTTGCAAATCCATTTTCATCGTAGAAATAACTACATGCATAGATATGCTTAAACTCATTCGCAACTGTTACATTCTCAATGATTTCTTTCATACCACTAGAGATAATGTAATGTTCTACTTCAAGTCCTAATTTCTTACCATACTTGTTAATACGCTTGAACCAAGTATCAACCCCATTATATAAAACAATGCCCTTTCCTACGCCTTCAAATTGTTGTTTTGTAAGTGGTTGACCCATCTCCTCATACTTCTTCTGTAACATATATAAATATGCACTAATCGCATCCATATGATGTTGCGAAGCCAATTCTGTTACTTCTTTCCAGAAATCTTTTGGGTTATCATAGCCTAAAGATGGTATTAAGCTATATTCCTGCATGTCTTTGCCACACAGTGTTTTATCAAAATCATATAAAATCGCTACTTTTGTCATGTGACTATTATACCACGCACCAATCTTCAAAGAATATTAGATAAATGAAAAAGACAGGATGCTTTACCAGTTCCTGTCTAATGTATTAGATTGCTAAGAGTTTTAGAATTGCAGCTACATAAATTTCTGCTTGTAAGAGTAATTCATTAATCTCTACATATTCATTTGCGTCATGAATATGATAATCCTTGCCTTGGAATGCGCATCCGAATGCGATTGTATTATCAATTCCCTTTGCGTATGTTCCACCACCTAATGTGATTGGCTGTGCTTCCTTATCACCTGTTACCTCACGGTATGCAGAGCATAACGCACTAACAAGTGGAGAGTCAATTGGGAAGAAGAGTGGTTCATGTACACTGAGTACTTCAATTACACCGTTTTCATCCTCAAGATGGCCTTCCATTAACTTCAATACCTTACGAGAAGTTAAAGTAACTGGGAAACGGATATCGATAGAACCTTCAATGACACCATCCTGCATTGAGATGACACCATTGTTTTGTGTTAGCGCTCCATATTCATCAGAGCAGTTTGCACCAAAGCCACTTCCATCTGTCGCAAGACCAAAATGCTTACAATAGAAATCAACGAATCCATCTTGGAAACCAGCTTGCTTTAAGCCATCCATTAAGTAGGATAATGCATTCTTACCAAGTTCTGGTAAACTTGCATGTGCAGCGATTCCCTGAACAGAAATCTTAACATCATTTTCACCAACGTTCTCAATGCTAAATTCAAGATTTTCGTTATTGAAATAATCTTCTAGTGTCTTACGAGAGAAACTATTTTTATCGATAACTACATAGCAGTTACGACATACGATATTCTTAGCAGTACCACCCTGAATATCCTTAATGGCAGTATTCTTGGATAGGTAACGCATGGCAATCATACCCTTTTCACCATGCACACCAGGGAAGTCTCCATCTGGTGTAAAACCATAGTCTACAGAACCTTCTTTTTCAACATAATGCTTTAGGCACTTCGATCCAGTTTCTTCATTTGTACCAAAGATTAAGCGAATTCTCTTTGTAAGTGGAACATTCATGTCTTTGATTACCTTTAATGCAATCATGCTGGCAACCATGGCACCTTTATCATCACTTACACCACGTCCATATAGAACACCATCTTTTTCTACCATTTCAAATGGATCACTGTTCCATCCATCTTTTACATTAGCAGGTACGACGTCTAAATGTCCGATAATACCAATCAGCTTTTCCCCTGAGCCAATTTCTGCATAACCAATATAGTTATCCAAATTCACTGTATCAAAACCATCTGCCTTCATCATTTCTAATGCTGTTTCTAAAGCGACCTTAGGTCCCTTTCCAAACGGTGCATCTGGTTCTGGAGTTCCTTCCACACTATTAATTGATATAAGTTTTCCTAATCTACTTAATAGTTCTTCCTTATATCCATATACCATAGATTTTACATCCATGATCTCACCTCCGTAATTCTAATATGTACTATTTTATTACAGATTGATATTTAATCCAACTGGACAATGATCAGAACCCTCTGTCTGATCAAATATCAATGCATCTTGTACATTTGCTAGTAGACGTTGACTAACTAAGAAATAGTCAATCCGCCAACCAACGTTTCTTTCGCGCGCTTTCATGCGATAACTCCACCAAGAGAACTTCTGTGTATCTGGATAGAGCTCTCTAAATGTATCACAGAAGCCTGAGCCTAGTAATTTTGTCATCGCTGCGCGTTCTTCATCTGAGAAACCAGGATTCTTATGGTTAGTCGCTGGATTCTTCAAGTCAATTTCTTCATGTGCTACGTTTAAGTCACCAGTATAGATAACTGGTTTTTTCTTATCTAATTCCATTAGATGCTTGCGTAACATCTCTTCCCATTCAATTCGATATGGTAGGCGTAATAAGCCATCTTTGGAGTTTGGTACATATGCACATACAAAATAGAAATCTGGGTATTCAAGGGTAATCACTCTACCCTCCTTGGTTACATCCCCTTCAATTTCATAAGTGACACTAAGTGGTTCATGTTTCGTATAGATGAGTGTTCCAGAATATCCTTTTCTTTCTGCACTATTCATGTACATATGATAACCATCAAATTTCATAGAATCTTCAAGCTGATCCGGTTGCATCTTCGTTTCCTGTAAGGCAAAGAAATCTGCGTCCTGTTCCTTGAAGAAATCTGCAAATCCCTTCTTCATTGCAGCTCTTAAGCCGTTTACATTCCAAGATATGAATTTCATGCGCGCGTAATCTTTCCAGTAGCTTTCTTTAAGAAGCTCTTTTCTTTACCGCTAAGAAGTGGGCCAATCTTTTCCCAAATCATCTTGTGGTATGCATTAATCCAATCAATCTCTTCATCACTGAGATACTTTGTATCAATCGCATCACGGTCATATGGTACGTATGTAATATCTTCAAAGGATAAGAATTGTCCATAGAAATTCTTTTCTTCCTTTTGAACAATCATCTCATTTTCAATACGAATACCTAGCTTATGAGGCATATATACACCTGGTTCATTCGTAACAACCATTCCTTCTTGCAGAACTACTGCTTTACCATTTGCAGGCATGCCCCAACGAATTCCGTGTGGACCTTCATGTACAGCTAATACGTGACCTACACCATGACCTGTACCACATTGATAATCAATGCAATCATTCCATAATGGGTTTCTTGCAAGAATGTCTAAGTTATTACCTGTTGTTCCATATAAGAACTTTGCATGCAATAAATCAAGATGTCCCTTTAATACCTTTGTATATAACTTCTTTTCTTCTGCTGTTAATTCACCAACAGCGATTGTTCTTGTTATATCTGTTGTTCCATCCTTGTATGTTCCACCAGAGTCAACAAGCAAGAAACCTTTTGGTTTCACTGCTGCATGTTTTTCTTTTGTTGCAGTGTAATGCATCATTGCGGCATTTTCTTGATATGCACAGATTGTTTCAAATGATGGTTCGATGTAATCCTTCTGTTCTGCACGTAATGCATATAAATGATCTTGTGCTGTCACTTCTGTCATCTTGCCTTTTGCAACATTACTCTTTACCCAAGAAATAAACTTCACCATCGCAACTGCATCCTTTACGTGTGCGTTACGAATGTTCTTAATCTCTGTCTTATTCTTGATTGCACGGAAATAAGCAACTGGTGAAATCGCATCATAGATCTCATTGCCTACTAATGCTTTATACAGATTGGAATTGAGATGTCCCATATCTGCCCAGATCTTTTTACCTTCTAATTGTTTTAGATCCTTCATTAACGCATTGTATGGACGCACTGTTACCTTATTGTCCTTGAAGTACTTTGCAACCTTCGCATTAATCTTCTTAGAATCTACATAATAGTAGAGTTTCTTATTTGTGATTGCTGCGAATGCATAACTCACTGGAGTACATGCAATATCGTTACCACGAATATTTAATAACCAACATGGATCTTCTAAAGCAGTAAACAAGATTGCATCACATTTGCTTGCCTTCATTGCTTCTCGTGTACGTGCAATTCTTTCGGATGCTTCTTCACCCGTATACTTCTTAGGAAGTACATATAATTCTTCCGTTGGCATAGCAGGTCTATCTTTACCCCAAACCATTCCAACAAGATCTTCTGTTGTATATAACTTTGCATTCTTTTCCTTCAATGCTTGGGTTAGATGTAAATAATTTCTAGCAGAAACAACTGCTCCATCAAAACCTAACACACCATTCTTTGGTGTATTCGCAATTAAGAAATCAATTGGATTTGGTACACCTTCTTGACGTAGTCTCATTAATGTAACACCAGTTCCCTGAAGTTCATTTTCAGCCTGTGTAAAGAATCTTCCGTCTGTCCAAAGACCTGCAAAATCCTTTGTGATAATTGTGCATCCAGATTCACCACTGAAGCCAGACATATATGATTTACACTTAAAATAATCAGCTGTATATTCATCAGAAAGATGGTCATCCTCATTTGGAATGTAATATACATCAATCTTACGTTCAGCCATCAAAGCTCTTAATTGTTTGATTCTATCCTGTATCATAATTTAATCACCTCGTTATAATTATACTCAATATTTTTCAAACAAAAACAAATCCGCTTCAATTCTGTATTTTTTTGTTAGAACAAACTAACCTAAATATACTAATACAGTTATAATTACAAAATTATAATTTACAATTCAGTTGTAAATAGAGACAAAATATCACTATTTTTTTGTATAAGAATGATATAATCCTTAAAGGAGGAACATTTATGGAAAAGAAAAAGGATTGGCTTGGTATCGTCTTTGGTACAATTTGGTTTCTATACGCAGCCTTTATCTTAATCAACTATCTATCTGGGAATCTAAATGGCAGTTTCACTGTACCACGTCTTTTAGTAGTGATATATGATATCTTCGGTGTTGTCCCTGGTTCAATCATACAGATGGTTGTAAGTGCTATTGTAGTAATCTTTAGCATTCGTGGAAGATAATTTTTATTCACAAACACATGGAATCCATGTGTTTTCTTTTATCTATCACAGAATTTACATTCCTATTCTGTTGATAATTTTGTAAAATATAACAGAGGACATCTATGGAAACAATCAGGCAAACATTTTCAGTCGCAAATCTGTATTTGAATGCAAGTGCTGATACCATCTATCAACACTTAATGAATACGCAAGGAATCGTTACTGTAACGGTTGCTTTAAGCGACCGCAATGTGACTGTCGAGTTTGATCCATCGATTATTACAGCAGATATCATTATTTCAAAAATTAAAGCATGCGGATATCAAGCATATACACGTGAGATTCCAACTTCAGAGATGCTGATACCACAAGATAATACAGTTTCAATCAAACCCAATTACCGTATCTTGTTTATTTTTGTAGTTGAAGTGATTCTACTAGTCATTCTATGGATCATGCATATAACACCATGGATTGGACTAATATTCTCTCTATATTCCCTATATGTTGGTCGTTTAATATTCATGCATGCAAAAGAGGAAATTCAAAAGAAAAATCCATCCTCAGCCACGATTGGTAGTATTGCCGTTTTGATTACATTTTTATATGGTATTTATCTTACCATTCAAAATACTGCAAATGCATACCCATTTATCATTTCTATGATTGCAATACTTGGTGCAAACATCTATAAAACAAAATATCTAAAGTACATGCATCAATGTTCTTCTTCTTCGTTGAATATTAAGCAATATATTCCAGAAAATACAGCTGTATTTAATAAGACTGGGGAAGTCATCGAAGAAACAAGCCAACTCAAAAAGAATCAGATTTTGATTATTAGACCTAATGAAAACATTCCTTGCGACGGTATCGTCGTAGAAGGATATGCATCTGTCGATGAATCTACACTGACAGGCGTACAGTCAAATATCACAAAATCCGAAGGCTCTTATGTTTATGCAGGTACACGTTGTTTACAAGGTTCTCTACAGATTAAAGTAGAGAAGATTGGGGAAAAGACAACACTGTTGCAGTTTGCAAAACTCGCAAAAGAAACAGCGAACGATAAATCCTTTGATTCACCATTTAAGAACTTCTCAAAATACTTATTCGCATATTCAATTATGACTGCTATCATCTTATTCTTTGGTTGGATCTTAGTTGGTAAGTCATTCTCTATTGCAATCAGTGTTTCTGTTGCTGTACTAGCATCTGTTGCAATGAACGCACTAACAATTGCCTCAGAAAAAGAAGTATTAGAAAAGGCAATCTACGCAGCTAAAAATCATGTGCTATTCCGTAATGTGGACGCATTAGAAACAGCAGGCAAAGCAGAAACATTATTCCTTGAACAAGATGATGTATTGATTGCTTCAAAACCTGAAGTAACTGATTTTATCCCTGTCGATGAAATAGATTTAAATATCATGCGCTATATTGCATATACACTATCTAATAAACGACATGACAGTTATTCAAAAGCGATTCATCGCTATCTAAAATCACAGAAGATTTCATCCACAAACCTAAGTGTTCTAACAAATTTTCAAAAGACACATCAAATTGATTTGATTCAAAGCACATACAAGTTATGTAATATCCACGATGTCTCAAATCATGATCTACTAAATGATTCAACAAATCATCAGATTGACGAACTCATGAATCAAGGAAAGACTGTGTTCATCTTAATTGGTGAAGAAAAGGTTATCGGCTTAATCGCAATGCAAAAGCCTATCGTGCCAAATAGTTTACAAGCAATCAATTCTCTAAAAGAGCTCATAGATGTTCATCTTTTTGCCCACGGTAATACAGAGGAGATTCAACATATTCATGATTCGTGCAATATTAAGAACATTCATGCAAATGTAGATACGAACGAAAAAGAAAATCTGATAAAATCATGCTCGCATGACTCTATCAGTATGTACGCAAGTGCAGATAGTTTCTGTACTTCATCTACAGCTGACATTAATGTTCAATTCGGTATTCATCAGAATCTAGATTCTGATGATAACGACATTATATTAACGCGTAAACGTTTAAGTGATTTAATATTCGCTATTCAAACGTCCGCAAAACTAAATCAACAGATTCAATTTAAGCAGATTGCAATCATTGCATATCATGTCTTGGCAGTCATTTTATTTGGCTTTATTACTCCAATCTTTTTCGATATACCATTACCAGCAATCTTACCATGTATTACTTCAATCTATGTAGTACGTTTCCTATTAAATTATCACAAATAGAAAAGGTCTCGATTAAACCCTGCTGTTTCAATTCAACGGTTTGTTTTGGCGAGACCTTTCTTGATGCTATAGATTTACTACATTATCTTTTTTGCGATACTTCGCTACTGAAATACGAATTTCAGAACTATTTGTTATTCACAAATTATTTTTATATATTCTATTTTAATTTAAATTGTCCATTGGTCTGTCCTCAACTTTTCTTGAGAAACATTTCATTTAACGATCACTTTGTTAAATGTTGGAGCGTAAACTGTAATTGAGTAACACTTCCTTCATGAGCTCGTACCTCCTTATCCTTTCTTATAGGGTACTTCTCTTTGCACCTTTACTATAGCATCCACTTTTAAATTTAATAGTCTTACAATTAAAATTTTTTTGTTCTATAATATTATTGTTGGTCCGATAAGGACCATTTCTTATTTCTAGGAGGTTTCCAGATGATTCAAGATATTTACCCACATATCTATAACAATACGTTTGAGCCTGGTGTTAAGCCTTCAAACGATGATATTATCTTTTCATTTGAAGAAGACCAAGTCTTAATGAAAGATGAACATCAGTTCTACCACTATCATGAGATTTCCAAGGAAAGTATTTGTTATTATCTATTTTCAATCGATGATATCAAATTCTTTCTTGCAGACTTAACAAGTCTTAATCATATTAAAGTTTCTTTCCGTACAATGCGCACCTTTGAAAATCAGATGTTGGGTTTTGCGGCTATCACGGCTTGGCATCTTTATCGTTGGATTCAGGATAATAAGTATTGTGGTAAATGTGGTCATCCGATGGATTTTGACCAAAAAGAAAGAGCTATGCGTTGTCCACATTGCTCAAATATTGTATATCCTAAGATTTCACCTGCTGTTATCGTAGGTATTACCAATGATAAGGGCCAGATTCTAGTCACAAAGTATGCACACGGTCATTACCAAAGTTACGCCCTCGTTGCAGGTTACTATGAAATTGGTGAAACAATCGAAGAAACTGTAAAGCGAGAGGTAAAAGAAGAAACTGGACTAGATGTAACTGATATTCAGTACTATAAGTCTCAGCCATGGTCGTTCTCATCCTCATTACTATTTGGCTTCTGGTGTAAAGCGCATGGTAATCAACCAATTTTGATGGATGAAAGTGAGTTGCGTGTAGCTCGTTGGGCAGATCGTGATGAAGAAATTAATACACTTGATAATGCTTCACTTACATCTGAGATGATTCAATATTTCAAACAAGGGAAAGTAGTCTAACTACTTTCTTTTCATATCTTCAGCTAACGCTATTTCTAGTTCTAACTTCTCTTTACTAAAAGGCTGTAAAAATTTTACTCTTGCGCAATGTAAGGCTGGTCTGTTAATCCAATCTATATTACCACCATATAGTGTATCACCCAAAAGTGGATGTCCTATTCCGGCAAATCCTGCACGTATTTGATGTGTTCTACCTGTTTTCAAACAAACCTTAATCAAGCATTCTGTAGAATATCGTTTGGTCACTTCATATTCAGTGACACAATCTTTACCACCTTGATTAAAGGATTGCGTCATCTTTCCTGTTTCCTTCTTCAGGGAAAATGAAAGTATTCCATAATCATCCAGTTGTCCTTCTACGATAGCGTAGTATTCTTTTTGAAGTGTTCTATTTTTTCTCTGTGCTGTTAATCTAGCTGCAGCCAACTGATTTTTAGCATATATCATAATGCCTGATACATCTTTATCTAATCGTCCTATTGGACGAATCACAAAATATTTATCTTGGTAATAATTTCGCAGTAGTGTTCCCATATCATCCTCTAAATGATGATGGCTTGGATGAGATGGCATACCAGCTGGTTTATTTACAACAACTACATCTTCATCTTCATATAAGATTTCTGGTTCTGTACTGATGGGATGTAATTTGAACTTTTGTATATTCAACTCCTCAATCACTAACATATCCCCAGTATGTACAACTTGATTTACCATAACTGGTTTCTGATTTAAATACATCTGATATGCCGAAAACTTGAAGCGAGAAATCTCATGACGACTAAAACCCAGAGACGATAAAACGGCCTTTATTGTAAGACCGTTTTGTTTATCTGTGATTTGATAGCGCAGTACTTTATTCATCTGCCTTAATCATACTACGTAAGTAACTATCAATGAAACCATCAATTTCGCCATCCATGACAGCTTGTACATTACCTGCTTCATGACCTGTACGTAAGTCTTTAACCATTGTATATGGCGCAAAGACATAGGAACGAATTTGAGAACCCCATTCATTCGCCTTCACTTCGCCTCTTACCGCAGCTGCACGCTCTTCATTCTCACGAATCTTGAGCTGTAGTAGCTTTGACTTTAACATATTCAAGCACGCTTCTCGGTTTTGAATCTGGGAACGCTGGGATTGGCAGAATACTGTAATCCCACTTGGAATATGTGTCATACGTACTGCAGAGTCTGTTTTATTGATGTGCTGTCCACCAGCACCGGAAGCTCTCATCGTGATAACTTCCAAATCCTTATCATCAATTTCGATTTCAAGATCATCTTCAAACTCAGGCATAATTTCTACTGACGCAAAGGAAGTATGTCTTCTTGCGTTAGAGTCAAATGGTGAAATACGTACCAAACGATGAACACCACTTTCTGCCTTCAGATAACCGTAAGCCATAGGACCTTGGATAAGGACGGAACAGGATTTCATACCTGCTTCTTCACCTTCTTGATAATCCATTAGTTCAATCTTAAAGCCTTTCCTTTCAGCCCAACGCATATACATACGATATAACATGGAGGCCCAGTCCATCGCCTCTGTTCCACCAGCACCTGGGTGAATTTCTAAAATGGCATTGTGATCATCATACGGACTAGACAATAGAACTTGAATTTCAAACTCTTCAAACTTCTTCATTGTCTCAGTGTATTCTTCACTAATTAACTCATTCATATCTTCATCAAAAGAAGATGATAGTTCACTGATACCTTCGCTTAATTCCGCAAATGCAGCAGTTAAGGAATGGTGTGTTTCGATTAAAGCTTTTAACTGATTACTCTCACGAATAATTTTCTGTGCCTTCTTCTGATCATTCCAGAAGTCAGCTTCTGCCATTAAGGCATTGTTTTCTGCTAAGCGTTTCTCTTTCCCTTCTAAGTCAAAGAGAGTGGCCAAGCGACTCCAATTTTGCTTGGCACTGAGAAACACTCTGTCTCATCTCATACAATTCCATGATTACGCCTCCTGTTCAGGACCGTCCACAACGCGAATATTCATACAGAATGTTACAATTTCACGAGAAATTGTACGCATCATTTCTTCAAATAGGTTAAACCCTTCTGTAACATATGCCTGTAAAGGATTGCTTTGTGCGTAAGAACGTAAACCAATACCATCACGTAACTTCGACATTGTATCGATATGGTTAGACCATGCACGGTCAATCATACGTAAGGAAACTTCCTTCTCGATTGGTAATACCTTATCTTTTACCTTTTCAATCTTCTGTTCATAATCAGACCAAGCCTGTTCTAAACAGATATCAACGACATCATTTTCTGCTCGTCCTTCGATATCTTCTACGCGAACAACACCTTTGAATCCAATACCATCTAAAGCCGCAATCAATTCATTTAAGTCTTGATCTCTAGCCTCGCTATTAAAGTGTGCTGCCACAATATCAGAGATAACGCGCTTAAACATATCGTGAATGACTGCATGAACATCGTCATTTTCAAGAATATAATTTCTTGTCTCATACATTGTTTCGCGCTGTTGACGCATTACATCATCATATTGTAGTAACTGTTTACGAGCATCGTAGTTTACACCTTCTACACGGCGTTGTGCACCAGAAATCGAACGTGTAACTGTCTTAGATTCGATCACTGTATCGCCAAGTTTCGCAAATAGTGCTTCCATGTGTTCTGCACCGAAACGTACCATTAGATCATCCTGTACAGATACATAGAAACGTGACATACCTGGGTCTCCTTGACGACCAGAACGTCCACGCAACTGATTATCGATACGTCTTGATTCATGTCTTTCAGAACCTAATACACAAAGACCACCTAACTCACGAACACCTTCGCCAAGCTTAATATCGGTACCACGGCCAGCCATATTAGTCGCAATTGTAACTGCACCTCTTTGACCCGCCTTAGCGATAATATCTGCTTCACGTGCATTATTCTTAGCATTCAATACTTCGTGTGGAATATGACGTTCCTTTAAGTACTTAGAAATTAATTCAGAAGTTTCGACCGCAATTGTACCTACAAGTACCGGTTGGCCTGCCGCATGACGTTCTACAACCTCATCCACAAGCGCATTAAACTTTGCCTTCTTAGTGCCATATACAGCATCTGGATAGTCAATACGTGCAACTGGACGGTTTGTAGGAATCTCATAAACGTACATATTGTAAATCTCTAGGAATTCTTCTTCCTCAGTCTTCGCTGTACCAGTCATACCGCAAAGTTTGTTATAGAGACGGAAGAAGTTCTGATAAGTAATCGTCGCAAGCGTTGTTGTTTCTTGTTTGATGGAAATACCTTCCTTGGCTTCTACTGCCTGGTGTAAACCATCAGACCATTGTCTACCCTTCATTAAACGACCTGTATTTGGATCGACAATAACAATTTCATCATTTTCTTCATCAACAACATACTCAATATCTCTTAACATCACATAGTTAGCCT
This sequence comes from uncultured Solobacterium sp., assembly GCA_938039295.1. GTDB lineage: Bacteria > Bacillota_I > Bacilli_A > Erysipelotrichales > Erysipelotrichaceae > Bulleidia. The sequence continues at coordinate 10,707 of CALHUY010000021.1, read as the reverse complement.
TTAGTGCTTGATTAATGTGATGCAATAACTGTGTATGTGCTAGATTAAATAAGTTTTCAATACGGAAAGTAGCCTCTGCTTTCGCAGTACCCTTTTCTGTTAACTGAACTGTACGTGACTTAACATCTAATTCATAGTCTTCATCTTTCACCAAACGCTTTACAAAACGATCAGCTTGTAGATATAGATTGGCAGTATCTTTCTTACCACCAGAAATAATTAATGGAGTACGAGATTCATCAATTAAAATGGAGTCAACTTCATCGACCATCGCAACATTCAAGCCACGAAGTACACGATCTTCAACACGAGTAACCATGTTGTCACGTAGATAATCAAAGCCAAGTTCTGAGTTTGTTGTATATGTAATATCACAGGCATACGCTGCACGCTTTTGTGCCTTTGTCAATTGGCGAAGGTTCAAACCAACTGTCAAGCCTAAGAAACGGTGGATCTCTCCCATCCATGCGGAGTCACGTTCTGATAGATATTCGTTTACAGTTACAACGTGAACACCTTTACCTTCTAAGGCATTTAAATATACCGCCATAACAGATGTTAAAGTCTTACCTTCACCCGTCTTCATTTCAGCAATATCGCCACCTTGCATAACAGCAGCACCCATGAGCTGTACAGGATATGGGAATTCTCCAATGACTCTTCGGCAAGCTTCACGCGCTGTCGCAAATGCCTCTACAAAAATATCATCTAGAGTAGCACCAGCCGCAAGCTTTTCTCTTAGGTATGGTGTCATTGCTTTGAGTTCATCATCACTCTTTGCTTTATATTCTTCCTCCAGTTCTAAAACTGGTTTGATTTTCTTTTGAATCTGTTTTAACTTACGGGCGTCTTCGTTGAATAATCGACTTAAAAAATTTGCCATAATGCCTCCATATTTTTTATACTAAATAACTATTTTATTATATATTTTCGGCCTATAAAAGGCAATGAGACAAGGCTAGCCAATCCCTTAGGAATCTCTTTATTTTCTGAATATTTTACGTTTTTTCAGCCAATGTTGATTTACACTAACCACATAGATTGCAATCTTACAGTCATAACCCTTCAAACAACGTAACGCCCCTAATAAAGAAGCACCTGTTGTAATCGTATCATCAACCAACAAAATCTTCTTTGGCACAACGCAGTTTTTCTTGAGTGCAATATTATCTGACATCTTCATGCGCTCTTCTACACTACGATTTTTCTGATCAAAATCATAAACTTTTTCAAAGAGATCTAACTGTCGCAAAGGCAAGGTAGAAAACATCTTTTCCAGATGATGGAACCCACGTTTTGCGATTTTTTCTTTAGAACTTGGTAAATAACAAACTGTATAACCAAAAAATCGTAATATGAACCACCACCGAAACGGATACAGAAATACTGTTTTTAATGCTTCATCAAAACATTCTTTGTATTGAACCAATAATTTTGCAAAGGCATCATCGTAGATATAACTAGCATACAGTTTATGTCCATGAAACTTCATATGAAACTTAATCTTACTTAAATGATTTCGACAGGCATGACACAATGGATCATCGTTCTCTAGTATATCGATGAAATCCCCATCTCCTTTTTCTATACCACACATTAAACAGCGCATATTTGATTCGCCTGCTCAATCTTATTTTTACAAAGCTGTACTAGTTCTGTCTTTTCACTACATAAAAACAGTACATCACCTTCTGGAGATGTAAAACTTCTTCCTGCTCTACCTGCCATTTGAATCAATCCAGCCTCATCAAAGACAGAATGATTCGCATGCCATATACAGATATCTGCCTTAGGGATAGTTACACCTCTTTCTAGAACTGTCGTCGCTATTATCACACCTAACGGGTTTTGTTTAAAATGATATATGATTTCATCCCTATCTTCACTTTCACTTGTGCAGACATCACATTGCATAAAGATGTTAAGAATAAACCCTAGTATTTTGGCAGATCTAATTGTAGGCACAAAGATAATTCTAGGATTGCATGCATGTTTGTTTATCCATCGTAGTAGTATTAGAAATAATAGTAATGATGGATAAATAAATAGTCTTGGGACTGGCAAGTCATGTCCATGTGGACGTTTATTCAATATGATATGATGCATCATCCCTTCTTTCACTCTACTTAAAAGATATGCATCTGGTGTAGCCGTTAAGTATATTACATTTCCAATGCATGCATGTTTTGCAATACCATGTAATACTTCATCTCCACGATATGGAAAAGCATCTGGTTCATCTAAAATTAGTAAAGAGAATTGTCCTTGGTAACGATATAACTGATGTGTGGTACATACGATTAAATCACCATCAGTTTCATCTGTATGTCCACCACATACCGCAACGATCTTTGCCTTTTTAAAATATATTTTTAATCTTTCAGCTAGTTCTAATACGACCTGTCTTCTTGCAATCGCAAAACATACTTTACGTTTTTCATTTAACGCATCTGCTATACTAGCAAGTACCATTTCCGTTTTACCCGCACCACATACACACTCTAGTAATACATCCTGTGTTCTTATATTCATTTGACACTCTAACAATACATCTTGTGTACGAATGTATTGTTGGCACTTTTTGGATACTGCTTCTTGCAATTTTGTCAGGGGATATTGCATAGTATATTCACTACAATCATCGTGAATATCCTCAAGTTTAAATTTTATTTCCTCTTCTAGTAATAGCCTTCCAAAGCCTATACATTTTCGGCAATAATAGCCATGACTCCCTTTATAAAAATATGATTTTTGTGTATTACCACAACGTGGACATTTCATTTGGTCACCTCTAAAAATGTATACACAAAATATCATGAACAACCACAAAAAAAAGGTTGATAGTTTGAACTACCAACCTATAGTATTACTTATTGTTTATTAGACTTAAATCTCTTAACTACTGCAAATCCAAATCCTGCAAGAGCGATAATCACTGCACCAACATAGATTGGTAATTGAGAGTTATCACCTGTCTTAGGTGTAGCTGACTGTGCAGTTTCAGGAGCAGCTAAATACTTCAATGTAAATGTAATTTCATTACTTGTTGGATTTGTTGAGTCAGCACCCGAAGGTAGCTGTACAGCATCCCACTTCAATGCAAATGCTACAACATTACCTGTTGCACCATCTGTAGCCTTCGCCATTAATAAGCCTGCCATGGAACCCGCTACTGTATAGTTTGTATTTGGATGAGCTGTGCTATTAAAGTGTACGCCATCCACTACAACTTCCATTGTATTTTCCATTCCAAGTACTGCATCCTTAAGATCTGCGAATGTAGTTACTGGAGCAGCCACCGTCATGTTGACTATAATAGTCTTTCCATTTACTGTTTGTGAAGTAATCCTATACTTACCATTGTCATGTAGTAAGGATACTGTTGGATTTGTATCAAAATCCATTTCATTTGGAAGAGTTAATGAAGCTGTAAATGTTGCACTGTAATCTGCTAAAGCAATTGTAGTTGGATCTACATTCGCTCTATTAAATGCATTTTCAATTTCGCTCATCTTTGTTTTAACAGAAGAAACATCTAAGGAACCTGTAAATGCAAGATTCGCATCTTTTGTTGTTTCGTACACTGCATTATGCTGTGTTTCATTTCCAACAAGAATATCACCAGGAAGTGTCATCACTTCTTCATAACTTCTTTCTAGTGGGGCAGCATAGTTTACCGTTAAAGCAATCGCACTAGGATTGTTTACACTTGCTCCTGCAGCCATCTGCTTACCAACCCACTTCAAGTCAAAGTTGATTGTACTTCCAGAAACGTTACTTGTAGCTGTAGCAGTTAAATTACCATTTACAGTACCGATTACTTCGTAGTTTCCTCCACCTACAGATCTAGCATCAAAGTTTGCGGCTGGAACTTTAATCTTCATATCATCAGCCACTGCATTTACTGCATTCTTTAAATCTGTAAAGTTTGTAATGTTTGCTGCGTTAACAAGTTCAAATGTTACCGTAGCACTCTGCATATTACCTGTCACATTGCTAATGACAAATGAACCATTTGCACCTTCTAAAGTTGTATTTGCTAATGAAGGTACATCCTTAAAACTTAAGCCAGTTGGCAATGTAATTGTAGCTGTGAAAGATGTAGTTAAGTTCGCTAAGCTGATTTGATTTGCAGCTGCCGCGTAGCTTGCTTCAATAGCAGCCATCTGATCTTTAATTGTCTTTGCATGGAATAAACCAACAAAGTTAAGGTCATCTGTCTTTTGCTTTGTCACTGCATTATTTGCAGTATTATTATCAATTAATAAGTCCGCATCAACATCTACTGTTACATTTGAATTCGTAACAGTTGGCTGCTCGAATACATCACTAGTCGCAAAACTATTTGTTAATGAGATTGTAGCTGTATCAGCTTGGAATTCTGTAGGAATACGGAAAAAGCTACGACCTGTAATAAATCCAAAGCTACCAGTACTAGTAATCTTTAAGTTCTGATCGATTGCATTTGCTGCTACGTATCCATTTGCGTTAATACTATATGGAATTGTTAGAGTTACTTTTCTATTCTGTGTACCAGCAGCCACATCACTTTGATAAAGTGTATTGATACCAGCCCAGTTTTGTTCTGCTAGAGGTAAATCAAAAGTTACTACATTTCCTGAAACAGAATATGTAATTGTTGTTCCTGGGATAATTGCTGATGTACTAGCAGTTGTAGGAGTCCCAAGTGTAACTTCCGCAGGGAATGTAACACTATATTTGATACTTGCTACCTTGCCTGCTGTTCCATCGATATTCCATGGATATGCAGCACCGTATGTTGTCATATATGGAGCTAACTCTGACATAACATCAGCGATTGGTACATCTGCCATCCATGTACCATTATATGTACCATTATTGCTTCCTGTTGCTCCACTTACGGAACCAGAGTTACTAACATATTGCGCAATTTGTAAAGTACTTGCCGCGTTTACAACAGTCATATTTGGCAGAAGAAAACCAAGTGCAACCATCAATGTTGTAAATAGTGTAATAACTTTCGCAAAAATTTTGCTGAATCCTACATTTCTTCTCATACATAAACCTCCATTTCTTATATATTGATAAAATTTATCAATGAAAATCGATGAAATTTTACTCGGAGCCACATCATATTACAAGTGTTTTACACTTTATTTTGTGTCTTAATTATACATTATGCCTTCATTATCTTTTTGTCAACATTCACAATAAATGCAGCCATTAATGCGATACTCATCATAATCGCATACATTAACATATTATTTTGATCACTTGTCTTAGGTGTTGAAATAGGTGCCTTATATACATTTGTAAATACAGCTTCATTTACAACTGTGCCATCTGCCTTTTCAACATGTGTATCTGCCACAAGCTGTCCAGCCACATCTGTTACCTCAAATGTGATTGTATATTGGTTTGTATCATATGTGTAATTTGTGATACCATCATTGATTTCACGAATAACATATTGATATGTACCTGCCTGTGTGATTTCGAAGATGCCAAATTCTACTTCACCACTACCGATGACTTCAGCTTGTTTTACTCCATTTACACTTCCAGTTGGCATTGGATCAGTTGGATTAACAGCTCTCATCTCAAAGTGGAATGTGGATGGATTTGTTGGATTACCTTCTACTATCTTCTTAACTGGTGGATCAACCAATACTGGTTTTGGTACATATGTATTTACAATCTTTGTATCATCATAATGAACTGTAAAATCTCTACCGCCAATTGTGATTGTACTTCCTTCTTCCACAACATTACCATCACCATCAAGCTCCTTTGCAGTATAAATATTTGCAGCAGAAGTAATTGTATCTGTCACTGGTAAATTGGAGAATGTTGCCGTAAAGTGATTGTTCTTATCCACGATCACTTCTTGTACTTTATTGCCATTTTTATATAGAGCAATTGTAGTAGAAAGTGTATCAATCTCAGTTTGTGTTAAATTAGACCATTCTTTTGTAAACGTCTTTGTCATTGTTGCAGGGACAAGTGGCGTTACTTCTAAAGACTTCTTATTCGTAACTGTAAATCCTTGGTCTACATCTCCCGTTACAGTTGCAGTATACCAAGCATTATTAATCTTGATCTTGCTAGAACTATCTACACCTACTTCTTTAACTGTGTATTGATAGTTTGTACCAGTTGTTGGATTTACTAGATCAATATTATCAAAGGAAACTTCCCAGTTATTCGCTGCAGTAAGTTTCTTCTTTTCTAAAACTGTTCCATCACGATATAGCTCTACTTCTACTTCACTCACTGGAGCAGTAAGTGCAGTACCATCATAATTCTTCCAATCCTTTACAACCTTGATTGAAGAAGTATGATATGTCATCGCAGCAGGTTCTAGCGTTAATGTTGCACGGTTACCATTGATATCATAATCCAATACTGGAGTAATCACGTCTATCTTATCGTTATGCGACATTGTTAAGTTGTTCTCAGCCTTATATGTCACCTCAATTCTTCCACCATCACCATTACTTACTGTTGTCTTAGTAACCAACATAAGCATATTGGCATCTGCTGGATCTGTAACAATATCATAATCTCCTGGTTGAGGGGCGTGATTAAGCGCATATGTCTTGCCTGGCTTTAACTTAATATACTTCACTTCAAAGTTTGGTGTCGACTCCACTTTATCCAGTTTTAATGGTAACTGATTTGCACCTTCTGGCATGAATGCAGGACCAAAATCCAGATTCTCATTTAATAGAGGAATAAATACATTTGCGTAGTTAATATTTGTTCCACTATTATTTCTGAGTTTGATACGCATTGTTGTCGTATCGTCTTTTTCTAATACGACTGTTGTATCTTTCTTCTTTGTCGCAGAAGTATTGTCATAGACGATTTCTGCACCTGTATCTTTATCAATCAAAGTAGAATGTGCATTCACTTCAGCTGCCTGATTCACTTTGACACCAGGTCCTTCAGACAAGGAAACCATTGTCTTACCAGAGTTTACAGCTGTACCAAATACCGTTGTGTATTTGTCAGTATTCCAGTTACTTCTATCCCACTTTTCAGGTTTGATGACTGCACCAATCGCATCAAAGTCCTTTGTCGTAATTCCAAGGAAGTCATTGATATGGTATGTCGCAACCTTTACCGTCTTATCCGCATGAACATCAAACTTGATTGTCATATTCTTACTTGTGAAGTTTGGCTGATATTGACCTCTTGTTTCTTGGCCAATATCAATAGAATACTTCCAAACCTTGATCTTCTCACCATCTTTTTCAAACTCACCTACATAAGTTGGTGTACTCAGTGTTCCGTTTGTTACCTGTAAGTTTGAATATGTAAAGCCTTCTGGCATAATCATGTAAATCTCAGGTTCCTGTAGTGGGTTCCAATCCCAGTTTGCGTCATTAATACGTCCAGATACTGTAAAGGAATTTCCACCAAGAATTTGTGTCTCATTGATTGAACCAACACCATTCTTTACTTCAGGTACCTTTGGCTTACCAATTAGGGTATATGTATCTCCAGCAGTTGGTGTAGTGCCTGTATTGTATAGTTTTACAGTTGTCTTAACATTATCGTTAGTACCTACCTTCCAGCTTCCATATACGCCATTTGGAATATAGGACCAACCATAGAATTCACCATCCGCAATAAACTTGTTATTTGGATTCCATGTATCTAATAAATCACGTTGTGGACGAATGCCATCATACTGTCCAGGAATTTGACCAATGTCAACCTTGATTGTTTTGATAGAATCATTAATATCAAGTCCTAGTGCTGTATTTGTGATTAATGCAGATACATTTGACTTCTGTAAAATGCTTGGATCAGCTACACCACTAGCACCACTAGCAGATGTCCAATAGATGTTTCCATATACCATATCTGTGTGATATGGAATTGTAACACCACGAATGATAGCTGTATCTGTTTCATCAATTGTCATTTCAAGTGTCTTTGGTTTTGTCGGTGTAGATAATTCATTCTTAATTAATAAGGAACCTAAACGAACATTATATGTATCATACTTTTTATATGCCCAGTTTACTGCTGTATCAATTAAGCCATGAGAAGATACCTGTTCTGGATCTAAACCGTCAATTAACTTCACTGTCATTGTAGATACATTGCTAGAAGTGCGATCCATGTTTGGAGTATCATCCCAAATTGTCTTCTTAAAGTTCTTTAGAGTAATTGTAAGCGAAGAACCATTTGCACGTGTACTATTTGCCGGAACCTTTACATGAGGCACAAACTTTGGTGTTCCAGAATAAGAACCTGGTTCATTCCACTCTAGTTTTGTGGTCTTAATTCCACCACTCTCTGTTGTAGAAACAACCGTACCATTTGAGTGATATAACTGTGTCTCTTCAAGAGATATAAATTCAATATCACTAGGATATTCAATTTCAACCGTTGTCTTACTGCCTGCTTCTGTTAAGGAACTTCCACCTGTAATAGAAGCGAGCAGTGTTGTCGTTGTGTCACCCTTACTGATAGTCTCTGTTGACTGGTCTGTCCAGAAATTATGTCTAAACTCTTCTGTAGACTTCGCATTAAAAGAACGCGCATCTATGGATGAAGTAGAATCTGTACTTAGACTCACCTGAAATAAATTTGCAAGAATTTGATTTGGGTCTTGGTTTAGATATGCACTATCAATACTGAAACTAATTTCTCCTGCAGAAGCCACATTTGTCAGTGATGTCTTTGTCTTAAAAATTAATTCGCCATTTCTTGATTGAGCTGAACCAGCAGCTGGATATCCATATGGGGAAGTACCTGTCCCTGTAGGTGTCTTAACCAACTGTTCAAAACCCGTTGCAGTGATTGGACCTTCCGTAAATGTTGAACCTGGAAGTGTAGTAATATACGCTCCATTTCCAAGATTCAAATGAAAATAGGTATTTGAAAACTGCAAGGATGATGGAACAGAATATTCTACATCCAATGAGTAAATAACCCCTGTCTTTAGTTCAGGAACATCACCTGCCAATAAATCGGCCACCTGTGCTCCAGTAGATGAGTCCTTTACAATTAGTTTATTAAATTTAAAACCGGTTGTATCCTCAGCTTGAACGACTGCTTTTCCAGGAATAAAACCGGCAATTACGATTACAAGTGACAATAGAATCGTAAAAAACCTCTGTATTCCCTTTACAAAATGATGATTACTATGCATAGATTTATCCCTCTAAAATAGTTCCAGCAGCGTTTTACTTTGTGCGAGGTATTTTGCTAGAAATTATGAATTCCCACGATCAACGCTACTTGGCAATGTGGTTTCACTTTTGTTTTAAATAGTCTAGACTAGCAATTCTTCGTATTCAAAGGTAGTGTTAAAAATAAAAACAGCATTTGTTGCTTATTACAATTTTAAGTCAGAATTCAAAATATTTAAATACTATATTTTTAAATTTTAGTTAAAAAATTTTACATTTTAGTAATAAAAAATTCATATAGTTATCATTATTAAATAATTGAATCTAATTTTACATTACCTTGTATATAAATCTTATCACTTAAAAAGACAAGTCCTTTGAAGCATCGCTCCCAAAGACTTGCCTTTTTATGATTCTATCCCTTTCAATTATCAATTAATCAATGACTGCACGAGCAGCTGCATCTTTGTAATACTTAAATTCTGTAAATACCTCTCCCTTATATGGGTTCTTCTTTGTCTTCATGCAAGTACGGATAATATAGATAATTGCGACAAGATTTACTACAAGTGCCAGAGCACTAATAACTGTCATCATTGTAGGATTTGCGTTAGCACTTCCTCCAGCCACAATTCCATTCAATGTTCCATCTGCGTATAATACTGGTAATGTTACCCATGGGAATGCCTTTGTACCATCTGCTAATGTTTCTTGGAATAATGGGAATACCTGTGCAAACATACACCAGATACATAAAGTATTTGCTCTATTTTGAATCCATCCACCCTTGTTCCATAGTAATGCAGGAATTGTAGGTGATAGTAGTAAGGCAACACCACAGAACCATGTATGTGTTGGTAAGCAGTTGTATGTATATGCGAAATTCCACACATCATAGATTAAGATATATACCCAAATCATATCTGGCCAAATCATATCCTTTTCATCCTTGGAAGAATATACAGCCCACCAACCTGTCATACAGAAGATATTGATCAAACCAGCTAAACCATTGAAGACGTTATGCCAACCACCATATAACCAAACACCTTCAGAAGATAACCACCATTTATACCATCCGTTGATAGCTGACTCAAAATCACTTGCTACTGCAATCAAGATATTAATAGCAACAATCGCAAATGGGAATGCACGGAACCAATGTTGTTTTCCAATACCCCATTTATATTTGATCATCATAAAGCCGATACATCCTGCAAGTGATGCATAGAGTTTTGCATAATGGAACCAACCATTCATATATAGATATGTTTGGTTATGTAGTGCCCACTCTGCACCCATTCTCGCTGATACATAAATTACGATAAAATAAACCGTCAAAATTAATGGTAAAACAAAAAACATTAAGATACCGCCAAACTTTGTTCTACGAGAAAACTCATTCAACAAAATCAAACTTGCAAGTACTCCTAGCATTGCGACCCATTGGTATATGGCCGTATCCCCGCTAATGTGAAATAACATACTATCCTCCCCTTTTTATGTCCTCACTTCATTCAATTATGCATGTATATACATGTGATTAATTTCACTTATATTTTATAAAATATTGAAA
>CALHUY010000020.1 GCA_938039295.1 uncultured Solobacterium sp. | reverse complement strand
TGGAGCGATTGTAGATATAGATTTTTACAATCTTATTTATGTTTACCCAAATGGTAAGTTAATTCCATATTCAGCTCAAGATATTATTAATAAAGAGATTTATTCGGATCTATCAATTCTACTTGAAGAACAATGTCCAAAATTATATTTGAATTATCAATCATCACAAGTGCCAAAATTATTTCAGAGTAATATTAGTATCAAAAAAACATATTTAGATACTGATATCTATAGAGTTTCTAATAAAATGAGAAGTATGCAATATTTAAAGGAATGTAATGTTATTAGAGAACGGACTATTCAACCAAAATTAGTTAAGAGCAAAAAGAAATAATTATATATTTAAAACCAACATCAATTTCTTTTGAGAATCTGATGTTGGTTTATTTTAAATATTTCACAGTATGATATTCTTTTTTATTAGTTCAATGAGGTCTTGTTTTTGTTTAGATGAGCGTGCGGTGACTATCTTTGGGGAGCCGCCACCACTAGCTTCTAATACATCTTGTATAGATGTATAGATATCTCTTGCTTTTCCTTCTGGTGAAATAATGACGAAATCATGTATCTCATTAGAAGTAGTAATCAAGATTTTTGTGGAAGATATTTCATTTAGTAGAGCTTGTGATACTGGACGTAATAGACTTACATCCACAGCATCTACTAGTACGTTATCTTCCATTTGAAGAATTTCTTTTACCTTGTAGGTTGTTAATTCTTTTTGAAGATCTTCAATTTGTTTTTTATAGACCTTGTTTGTGTTGCGTAAATTCTGGATGTTATCTAGGATATCATCTTCTTTACCATTGAGCATTTTACGCAATTCTTGAATTAAGTTATAGTACTTCTTCAATTTAATGTTGGTTGCCCAACTAACAGTTGTATAGATACGTGTGCCACGTGATGTCTTTTCGCTACCTAGAATGATAAAACTGCCGATTTGATTGACATTATTTACATGTGGGGTTCCGCATGGTTGACTATCGATATCACCAAATGTTACAACTCTTACTTCATCGTGATTTGCATATTTTGGGTTTGGGTATTCGCTACCTTTATAGTATGTAAACTCTGTTGCGATATCCTGTAGTAGGGTATCATTTATAAAGTTTTGTACTTCTTCTAGATGTTTTTCATCTAGGTCTTTGCTGTTAACTTCATACCATTGATTTTCTGGTGTAGTTACACCAATCGCAACAATATAGAGACCCATCTTGCTATAATAGCCATCTAGTAAATGATATGCACTCTGTACAGTTGTATTGATGATACGTGTTTCCTTATCTACTTCCATGTGAATAGGGTTTTCTAAGATGCCATCTACTTTGTGATAGAGGATGTCATCTTCCCATTTTAAATCGATAACTTCTAAGCCGTTAATAGTCCCTTTATCTCCCGGCATGCCACCTTTTTCACCATAGAATACAGTTTCTTCGAAGGTATAATAACCGTCTTTTTCAGTTGCGATTGTAGTATCACAACTGAGGTTTAATAAATTATCATAGTGCTGCATAAGGTACCTCCATTTTTATCATTATACTTGAAAAAGAGAATTCCTGCAGAATAGGTTTTCTATGCGTATTTCAAACTGGTATAATACAAGCATGGTTCAAACAAAACGTACAGTGATTGGTATCCTAGCGCATGTAGATGCGGGTAAGACGACATTAATAGAGAGTATCCTTTATCAAACAGGTGCGATTGGTGCATTAGGAAGGGTGGATCATCGTGATTCTTTTTTTGATTTTGATGAACAAGAAAGAAATCGTGGGATTACAATCTACTCCAAAGAGGCACACTTTATTTATAAAGATATTGAAGTATATATCATCGATACACCTGGACATGCGGATTTTTCATCTGAGATGGAAAGAACGTTGTCTGTTTTAGATATTGCAATTTTATTGATCAATGGACAAGATGGTGTTCAGGCACATAGCGAAACAATATGGAAGTGTTTAGAGTATTATCATGTACCTACTTTAGTCTTTGTTAATAAGATGGATATTAGTTATCTTAGCAAAGAAAAGTTACTTGAGGATATACATATAAAATTATCTGGTAATTGTATTGATTGGTTAAACGAAGATAAGATGGAAGAAATTTACTTTTCTGGCGATGTGCTTTTAGAACAGTATGAAAAAAAGGGTTCTTTGACATCAGAAGAGATTATAGATGGCTTCTATCATCGTAGTTTCTTTCCGGTGTTCTTTGGTTCTGCATTAAAAGTACAAGGTATAGATGTATTGTTAGAGGGAATTTCTCAATTTTCAGTTGATAGAAACTATCCTGAGGAGTTTGGAGCAAGAGTTTATAAGATTACCATAGCAGAGAATCATACACGTTTAACACATGTAAAGATTACTGGTGGTATATTGCATGCGAAACAAAAACTTGATGAGGATGAAAAGGTGGATCAGATACGCCTTTATCATGGCTCAAAGTTCAGTATGCTAGAGGCAGCATATCCTGGTATGGTTGTGGCATTAAAGGGCCTTGAACATTTCGAAGCTGGAGATGGTTTAGGCTTTGAAGAGACACAGAAACAACCAATGTTAAATGCATATATGGATTATCGTTTGGTTTATCCTAAGGGTACAGATTTACTTGCACTTATGTCGACATGTCGTGAAATCAGTGAAGAAGATCCAGCACTTGAAATGGATATCCAAAACGAAACAGGGCAGATTGATGTACATATCATGGGTGAAATGCAAATGGAAGTCTTGCAGAAGAGAATCTTTGATTGTTGCGGAATTTCAGTAGGCTTTAGCGCTGGTAGAATACTCTATCGTGAAACGATTAAAGAAACTGTAAAGGGTGCAGGTCACTTTGAACCATTACGCCATTATGCAGAAGTACAGGTTCGATTAGATCCTCTAAATAGAGGTGCCGGAATTTTAATAGCGAATGAAACTGGTTCCGATCAATTATCCTTTAACTGGCAAAATGCAATACTAAGTGCGCTACGTACCAAGAAACATCGTGGGGTACTAACTGGCAGTGAACTAACGGATGTAAAGATTACTTTAATTGCTGGAAAAGGTCATTTAAAACATACAGAAGGTGGAGACTTTAGACAGGCTGCTTCACGTGCAGTACGACAAGCACTGATGAAAACATCATCAATACTATTGGAGCCATATGTACGTTTTGAATTAACTGTACCTAGTGAATCCTTATCAAAAGCATTGTTTGATTTAGAAAGTAAAAAGGCACAGTTTGAAATACAGGATAGTGGAGATAGTCGCAGTGTCATCGTTGGTAGAGGCTGTATTCGTTTACTTGCCCACTATCAAAATGAAGTAAATGCCTATAGCAAAGGACAAGGAAGATTTTCCTTCCAACCTGATGGTTATGATGTATGCCAAGATGCAGATGAGATTATATCTCAAATTGGTTATAATCCTGAGTTGGATCTACGTAATCCTTCGTCTTCTGTCTTCTGTGCAAATGGTACTGGCTTTACAGTGACTTGGGATAAAGCGGATGAATACATGGATATTGTAGAAAAGACGGTTGAATCCTCATCAATTGAACATCGTACATATCGAATTGAAGAGGATGAATTAAAACGTATTTTTGAACGTTCAACCTCTAACAATCGTAACTTTAACAAACAAAGCAATCCTATCAAAAAGAAGCCTAAGGAAGAAAAGCCAAAAGTAATCAAACACTTACCAGCTTGTCTTGTGGTAGATGGCTATAACATGATATTTAGTTGGGATGTGTTTAAAGATTATAAAGAGGAAGAATTAGCAATCTCTCGTGAAAAATTATTGGATATTTTGTTCAATTATCAAGCTTTCACAGGAGAAAAGATGATTGTTGTATTTGATGGCTATAAAGTCAAAGATAATCTTGGTACAATATATTCACGTAAGAACATGGAAGTCGTGTACACATCCAGTAATTTAACAGCAGATGCGTATATTGAACGCTTTGTGGCAGATCATCAGAAAGACTACGACATTACTGTTGCAAGCTCTGATGGCTTGATTCAAAATGCAATCTTTGCACAAGGTGCCAAGCGCATGTCCGCAAGAGAATTATTTGGACGTATTACTTTTATCAATCGTGAGATTGAAGAACAATTAACACATTCATAGGAGAGAGTATGGCAAAACTATATTTTTATTACGGAGCGATGGGAAGCTCAAAGACAGCGAATGCACTTATGGCTGATTATAACTATCGTGAGCGGGATCAGAAGACTATTTTAGCGAAAACAAATATCGATACACGTGATGGAAAGAATGTTATTTGGTCTCGTATTGGATTAGAAAGAGAATGTGTTCTATTATCTGATATCTGTGCGATGCATGAAGATGAGTTACGTACATATGATGCAATTATTGTAGATGAAATACAGTTTGCAACACGTGAACAAATCGACTTTCTAGCGCATATCGTTGATGATTTAAAAGTACCGGTATTATGCTATGGGTTACGTTCTGACTTCCAGTTAAATTTATTTGAAGGAAGTGAACGTTTACTTGCGATTGCGGATGAACTACATGAAGTTAAGACAGTATGTTGGTGTGGTAAGAAAGCAACGTGTAATGCACGCTATAATGAACATGGAATTGTGCGTGTTGGTACCCAGGTATTATTAGGCGCAAATGATGATTATATTGCGCTCTGTCGTAAGCATTTTCTGGAAGGAAAACTACATGGTGAAGAGCCGGTAGGCTTGAAATAATACAATGTTGGTATCAATTGAGTTACAAATATTAATTTTTTGTGATGAATGAGATGTTTCTTCATCACTTTTTCTTTATTTTCTGATATACTTTTCTACATTGCGAAAGGAGAACTGGAGATGTTTAAACAAAGACAAACTGACATGTTAAATGGAATTATTTGGAAAGAAATTTTACTGTTCTTTGTCCCGATTATGTTTGGTTCTATCTTTCAACAGCTATATAACACAGCGGATGCGATGGTTGTAGGCAACTATGTTGGTAAGGAAGCTTTAGCGGCAGTAGGTGGCTCTACTGGTGTTGTAATAGGATTACTTGTCAATTTAATTGTAGGCTTATCGAGTGGTGCGACAGTTGTTATTGCGCAAGCGTATGGTAGTAATGATTATTCTTCTGTAAAGAAGGCTGTACAGACGGCGATGAGTTCTAGTGTATTTATCGGTGCAATCTTTACAATAATTGGCATTGTCTTTACGCCATGGGCGATGAATACATTGAATGTACCTGCAGATATCATGGATTATTCAGTACTGTATATGCGTATCTATATGTTGGGTATGATTCCGACGATGATTTATAATACTGGTGCTGGTATCTTACGTGCGGTTGGTGACTCCAAGCGCCCACTATACTTCTTGATAGCGGCGTGTATTACCAATATCGTATTAGACGTATTGTTTGTGGTTTTCTTCCACTGGGATGTGGCAGGTGTAGCGATTGCGACTGTTGTATCACAGGTTGTAAGTGGTATATTAACGCTGTATATCTTAGCAGCGGAAGATAGTGCGTATTATTTTAATATTCGTAACTTAAAGTGTGATATGCATATCTTGAAGCAAATTCTAGTGATTGGTTTACCAAATGGTATCCAAGGTGCGTTATACAGTTTCGCAAATCTTTTTGTACAAGCAACTGTCAATAGTTATGGAACGAATACTGTTGCCGCTTATACTGCCTTTGGTAAAATTGATGCGCTATTCTGGAATTACTCTGGAGCGCTTGGTACTGCAACACTAACATTTATTGGGCAAAACTTTGGAGCGGGTAAGATCAAGCGTATGAAACAGGGGGTATGGAATGCAATAGGCATCTATACGGTTGGTTCGTTGACGATTACAGCACTCCTGTACTTCCATGGGGACTATATCTGTAGTTTATTTACACAAGATACGGAAGTAATTGATATCTGTGTACAGATGATTCGTCAATTATGTGTATTCTGGCCAGTCTTTGTATTCCTAGAGGTTTATGTCGCTGCTACACGTGCTTGTGGCGATGTTATTTATCCAATGATTATTACTATGATGGGTATAGGTGTACTACGTATTGTGTATATACTATTTGTACCATCATCTAGTGTCTTTGAATCCTTGCGTATTTACCCAATTACTTGGGTTGTAACAAGTACTATATTTATTATTTATTACTTCCAAGGCAGTTGGCTAAAACGCAGTCTTCAAAGAAGAAATATTACAGTAGTTGATTAGGAACTTTTTACAAGGTTCCTTTTTTCATGCATGAAAAAAGTAGTCCTTATGACTACTTTCGCTTTGTTCGAGATGTAATAATACGCTTGATATCTTCCAAAGTATCATGATAGGAATGAGAATCAAGTTTAGGGAAGGCATCAATCAAACGTTTTGTTAGATTAAATTTATCTGAAGTAAGAGTTTCTTTTAGATTACTAATCTTTTGTTGTAATTCTGCAATTTGATCATCCTTAAATTGGACTGCGGTATCTTTGACATTTACGATATTCTCTTTGAGTTCTGCACCAGCAATTCTAGCTTGAATACCTGCTTCGCTCACTTTAAGTGCGGTTTCCATAGCACCACCACCAATACGTTCAGTTAATTCATCGCTGACGATACGGAGTTTTTTCTGGAGTGTATCAATCTGTGCGAGCTTTTTATTTAGGCCAATCATGACTGAAACGGATATTACCAAGTCAATTGCTAGGCCAAAATATGTAGCAGTTAAAATCCACCATCCAATTTGTTTTGGAATCCAATTGACAAAGTCAATAATCATTGGATGTATAAAGCCAATCGCAACAACACAACCAATTCCCCATGCAAGAGAGAATATCAAACATACGTAACCATTAATATTAAATGGCATATCTCGATAATCCCACCAACGCGCATGGAACATTTGATCTAAAATCCAACCGCCAAAGTATTCGATTAACGTACAGACAATACTTCCGACATTAAAGATAATGAGAAAGTGAATATGTTGTATGTCACTATGTGTAATAGTGGTTAATAAATATATCATCGCAATCATACCAACACCGTAGATAGGACAGAAAGGTCCATTTAAGAATCCACGGTTGATAACTTTCCCGACGATTGCGCCATGAAAGGCGACTTCTAATATCCAGCCTAGAAAGGCATAGATTGCAAAGTAATATAAAATTTGATAAGTAGTCATATAAACTCCGTTCCTCAAAAATCATAGCATTTTCATAAATGAAAACAAGAGCCGAAACTCTTGTTTTGTCTGGTTTACTATTTTTTGTGATATAACTTTTTGTGTTGGTGAACTGGGTCAAATGTGACATTGATACCTAGTTTACGTAAAACATTCTTATCTTCTTCAGGTAAGATAACAGTAGAGTGAGCTTCACTGCCTTTTAGGTTACCGAGTTGTTTCATTGCAAGATCTGCATCCTTGTTTGTCATTGCGGTAATCGCAAGTGCAATCAACAATTCATCTGAATGCAAACGTGGGTTATGGTTACCTAAGTGATTGATTTTAAGATTTTGAATCGGTTTAACGTATTCAGGCTCAATCAAATGTGTAGGTTTTGATATACCACTGAGATTCTTTATCGCATTGATAATCACTGCGGCAGATGGTCCAAAAAGTGATGAAGTCTTACCGGTTACAATTTCGCCGTTTGGTAATTCTAATGCAAGGGCAGGTGCACCTGTCTTTTCTGCTTTTTCTCTAGCGATAATAGCTACCTTTCGATCGGATGGGGTAATGGCACAATCATTCATTAATAGCTCAATCTTCTTAACTGCGGATGAAGGAATCTTTTCTTCTTTAAAATCAACGAGTGCTTGATAGTAACGTCGAATGATTTCTTCCTTCGCTGCAGAAATTGCCGCGTCCATATCTGTGATACAAAAACCTACCATGTTTACACCCATGTCTGTAGGGGAAGCGTATGGGGATTTTGTAAGAATACGTTCAATTGTACGATTTAATACAGGGAATACTTCAATATCACGGTTATAGTTTACAGCTGTTTGGTTATATGCCTCCAAGTGGAATGGGTCGATCATATTGACATCATTTAGATCAGCAGTCGCTGCTTCATATGCAAGATTTACTGGATGATGTAGAGGAAGATTCCATACTGGGAAGGTTTCAAACTTTGCATAACCAGACTTAATACCATGAAGTTGGTCGTGATAGAGTTGTGAGATACAAGTTGCGAGTTTTCCAGAGCCAGGACCTGGAGCAGTAACGACAATTAAATTGCGAGATGTCTTAACATATTCATTTCTTCCAAGACCTTCTGGAGAAACAATATAATCAATATCAGTAGGATATCCCGGTATAGGATAATGGATATAAGAAGTGATCCCATTTTTACTAAGTTGATGACGAAAGTTATCAGCTGCAGGTTGGTTTTCATATTGTGTAATAACGACAGAACCAACAAAAATTTCTAAATCGCGGAATGCATCTAATAGACGGAAAACCTCTTGGTCATAAGAAACACCAGAGTCACCGCGGGCTTTGGAGTGTTCAATGTTATTGGCATTGATACAGATCAAGATTTCTACTTGGTCACGTAATTCTGTAAGAAGTTTTACCTTGTTATTAGGATCATAACCAGGTAAGACACGAGCAGCGTGATAATCTTCAAACATCTTACCGCCAAATTCCATGTATAATTTACCGCTGAATTGATTGATACGGTTTAAAATTTTATCGCGTTGTAGATTTAAATATAATTCTGAATCAAAAGCTTGTCTTTTCATAGCCAACTACCTCCAACGAAGAGTATATCAAATTTGCGATGTCTTTTGCGGATAAATTTTGAAATTGTTATACTGGTAGTGGAGAAAAATATGAGCCTAGAAAATGATTTGTTTCGTCGTCTACGACCAAATATACAACGATTAGTTGAATACGGATTTATAGAACAAAGTGGTATTTATTATTATCAGACAAAATTAGAAGATACTGGTATGTACGCACTCATTACAGTAGATAATAGCACTGTTTCTGGAAAGGTTATGGATGAGTTTACAGATGAAGAATATGTAGCAGTTCATACCGTTGGAAAAAAGGGTAACTTCGCTACCAAAGTTAGAACTGCATATCTTTCTTGTTTAGAAGATATCGCAAGAAACTGTTTTGAGAAGATGATGTATTCTAGTGATCAAGCGAATGTCATGCATGAATGGATGATAAATCAATTCCATGACACTGCTGATCATCCCTTTACAAAATCTCAAAATAGTAAGCGTACTGTAGATAACGATTTTACTGCATACAAACCGAGTGGTTGTGACAAGATGTATGCGCTTATGTTTACAATTGAGAAGCGTAAATTAGATAAAGCATGTGATGAGACATTGATTGATGCAGTCAATATTAAAGTAGAACCATCAACGGTAGTAGATTTACTTCAGTTACCTGGTTTCTATCCTGCATATCATATGAATAAGAAACACTGGGTAACTGCAATATTGGATGGCACAATCAAAGATGCAACAATCAAAGAACTGCTATTAAAGGCTAGAGAGTTGGTAGGGAATAGGTTAATACGTAATCACTATTGGGTAATACCTGCTAATCCTACTGTATATGATATTGATGCGGGGTTTGCACAAAGTGATTTGATGTATTGGAAACAGAAACTCAATTATCAAATAAACGATTATATATTTATTTATTATGGTATGCCATTTGGAGAACTTCGCTATCTTTGTAAAGTGGTAGAAAGAGATGTTGTCTTTCATGATGACTTAGACAAACAGAGCGATAACGAAATGTATATTTGCATGCAAAAGATATATTTTTTTGATGAGCATAAGTTAACGAGGAAGTTTATTTCTGATTTTGGACTGACTAATATACGTGGGGCACGTTCTATGCCGCAAGAATTAATCAATCAAATATGTAAAATGTATCCAACAATAATGATATAATACAAAGACTGAGGTGATATTATGACAGAATTAAAAGAACGTAATCAAATTGAACAACAATATACTTGGGATTTATCTACATTATTTGCAAATGATGAAGCTTGGAATGAAGCCTTCTCTAAACTAGATGCATTCATTTCTGAAGCTGCATCTTTCCAAGGAAAGCTAAATAATGCGGAAAATTTACTTGCGTATTTTACGGTTTCAGATGAATTAGATAAGGCGTTAAACAATGTGTTTACATATGCAATGTTACGTCATAGCGAAGACACAAGAGCGACTGATGCACAGGGTATGTATTCTAAAGCATATGGTAAGTATGTTGAAGCAGTGAGTGCTACTTCCTTTGCACAACCAGAAATTCTTAGCAATGATGAAGAAGTTTTAAAGGGACTAATCGCAGATCCATCTTTGAAGGACTTTGCGTTTATGCTAGAGAATCTTGTAAGAAACAAGGCGCATACATTAACGGCTGCGGAAGAGAAGTTATTATCAGCCTTTGGTGAAGTATTCTCTGCACCAGGAAGAACAAGTGAAGCGTTAATGGATGCGGATATGGTATTTGATGCAGTCAAGGATGAAGAAGGTAACAGTCATGAAGTAAATGGCTCTAGTTATATTCTTTTACAAGGTAGCGATGATCGAGAACTTCGTAAGAATTCTTTTAAATCGTTATACAAGGGCTACAAGCAACATATCAATACATTCGCATCTACTTATAGTACAACGGTAAAGGCTGCTTCAATTGATGCTAAGGTAAGACACTATGAATCATCACGTCAAGCTGCGATGTTCTCAGATAATATTCCAGTTAGTGTATACGATAACTTGGTTGAGACAGTACATAAGCACTTACCAACAATGTACCGTTACGTTAATCTTCGTAAGAAGATGTTAGGACTTGATGAGTTACATTATTATGATGTTTATGCACCTCTTCTAAAGGGTAGTGCAAAGAACTATTCCTATGAAGAGGCTAAGGAAATGGTACTAGAGGCTGTTAAGCCACTCGGTAGCGAATATACAAATATTGTGAAGAATGGTTTAGAAAACCGTTGGGTAGATGTTTATCCAAATAAGGGAAAACGTGGTGGTGCGTACTCTTCAGGTACATATACATCTAACCCATATATCTTATGCAACTATACAGGTACATTAGATAGTGTATCTACATTAGCCCATGAAATGGGACATTCTATGCATAGTTATCGTACAAATCATACGCAACCAGTACACTATGCTAACTACACAATGTTCGTAGCAGAAGTAGCGTCAACCGTGAATGAAAACTTACTCATTGAACAGTTATTACAAAAGGAAACAGATCCTGCACAACGTATGGCTCTATTAAACCAATATATGGAAGGTTTCAAGGGTACAATCTACCGTCAGACAATGTTTGCGGAATTTGAAAAGGAAGCGCACGCTGCTTCAGAGCGTGGTGAATCCTTAACGCCTGAATTCTTAAATCAGTTATATCTAAATCTTGTAAAGAAATACTTTGGTGAAGATTTAGTAATTGATGATGAAGTACAGTATGAATGGGCAAGAATTCCTCATTTCTATAGACCATTCTATGTATATGTTTATGCAACAGGTTACAGTACAGCTGTTGCCTTATCAGAAGGTATCTTACATGGAGGACAAGAGAGAGTTCAAAAGTATCTTGAATTCTTATCTATGGGTAGCTCTGCATATCCAATTGATGAATTGAAGCATGCAGGAGTAGACTTAACAACACCTGAACCAATCGATATCGCACTTGAGAAGTTCGCTAAGATTCTGGATGATGCGGAAGAAACATTCGCTAAATTACAACAGAAGTAATTACATTGGAGATATGAAAATATCTCCAATTGACAAATTATAAATATTTTATAAAATACAATTGTAATAAATATAGGAGAAGAGATATGACATTTTACGATTATTCTTTAATAGATAGAACTGGTAATGAAGTATCGATGCGTAACTATGAAGGCAAGGTAGTTATAGTTGTAAATACTGCAACGGGTTGTGGATTTACACCACAGTACAAAGACCTAGAAGATATGTATGAGAAGTACCATGAGCAGGGACTGGAGATTATTGATGTTCCATGTAATCAATTCGCAAACCAAACACCTGGTACTGATGAAGAGGTACATGAGTTCTGTACATTGAAGTACAATACACAGTTTGATCAATTTAAAAAGAGTGATGTAAATGGTGAACATGCATTACCATTATTTACATTCTTAAAGAAAAAACAGGGATTTACAGGGTTTGGTAATGGTGTAAAGGCGCTGGGCATGCGTGCAATGTGCAAACTAAAAGATTCAAACTATAAGTCAAATCCTGATATTAAGTGGAACTTTACAAAGTTTGTTATTGATCGTAATGGCAATGTTGTCAGACGTTTTGAGCCAACTGAAGACATGCATTCAGTAGAAACATGCATACAATCTTTGCTATAAGTATAAAAAATGTAAGCGTTTTAAGACAATTGTTTCACAAAGTTAAAAAAAACATATATACTATCTTTTGCGGAGGTAGTGTATGAAAAAAGAAAAATCATGCGGTGCGATCGTATACCGTAAACAAGAGGGTGCCATTCAGTTCTTATTAATCCATCAGACATTAGGTCATTGGACATTCCCAAAGGGACATGTTGAAGATGGTGAAACAGAACAACAAACAGCTTATCGTGAAATCTTAGAAGAAACAGGAGTAGAGGTTTCTTTCGATGATGGTTTTAGAGTTATAAACACATATTCCCCGAAAGAGGATACTCTGAAAGATGTTATTTTCTTTTTAGCACATCCTATCGGTGGTCATGAAGTACCACAGCTATCAGAAGTATCAGATGTACGTTGGTTAACATGTCTTGAAGCACATGCGATTATTACATATCCTTCTGACCGTGCATTATTAAAGAAAGCAATCGATCATATTAAACTCAGAGGGGATTGGAAAGAGTATTAAAAATGATTTCGTTACAAGTTTGTATTACTAATACAGATAGTGATACATATTTCTTAAAATATCAAAAGCGATTAGTTGCTCTTGGAATTCAACCTTCAGTTCGTCATTTATTACGTCATGATGAAATGATTGTAGGTATTGAGGAACATTATCATCATGATGGTGTTGTGGAGTCTTCCTTTGTATTAACAGAAAAAATTTCTGCACAGGATGCTATAGATTTAATAGCAGTTTTACTGGAAGCTTATATTCGCCGTTATCATTGTAATCGTATTGTATTTCATACAGAGGATGATCAATTGGTTCATGCGTATCAAGCAAATGCGGTAAGATGCAATAATCACCAATTTATCTATGATGTAGAAGAATATCGTTTACAGTTAGAAGATAGTGTATTCGATGAACGTGGTTATATCATCAACCAAGGAAAGATGGAGAGTATTCCGTTTGGGTGGTTTAATACAAGAGATAAGGGTTGTGGATGGATTGCTGCATACAACCTATTAAAACTCAATGGCAAAACTATGTTGATGAAGAATGTTCTTGCTGGACTGAAACGCTTTGCATTTATCGGTAATTTATTAGGCCAAGAGAAAATATCTCTATACTTCTGGCTGAAAAAACAAGGTCTTAGCGCACATATTAGTGCTGGAACCAACGCTAAGATTATTAAAAAGATGTGCGCAAGTAAATCTGGAATCCTATTGTATATCCATCGTACAAATGCACATTATGTAGCGTATGAAGTATTAAAGGATGGTAAAATTCAATTCTACAATGCAGTATATGGGAAGAAGAACCATATCACAACAGCGAGTGAATTTTTATCGGAGAATTCTTTTATCCCATTATCCTCATTGATCTATGTTGACTAAGTCCTAACATGTTAGGGCTTTTTTCGTATTGGTACGATTGTATATTTTCATCTAGCAGTATGATAGAATGAAGGTCGATTAGAGGACGTTATGATTAATAAGAAAGTTCATATTTCTAAGATTCATTTTACGTATGTTGAGTCTGAAACTTTGATTGAATCTATTGCAAAGCGTGGTGTTGCGATAGCCGTACAGGTTAACGTACATGATGACTATTATGAGTGCTTGGATGGAAATAAACGATTAACAGCTTGTAAGATTTTATCTTTACAGGATACGAAATTTGAAATGGTACCTGTGATGATTATGAATGATTATTCTAAGGCAGGGAGTGCTTTCTGGGGTAATACACAGAACAAGCACTAATAAAGGAGAGAAGATGGAACGATTACAGAAGACAATAGCGAAGGCGGGTATTGCCAGCCGTCGTAAAGCAGAAGAACTCATTGTTAGTGGCAAGGTCAAAGTGAATGGCATTGTTGTAACGGAGCTTGGAACACAAGTATCTCCTGATGATGATATTAGTGTAAATGGTGTTGTATTAAAGAAAGAGGAAAAGGTGTATTACCTTTTAAATAAACCGCGTAGAGTGATCTCTAGTGTCAGTGATGAAAAGGGTAGAGAAACTGTGCTTGCGTATCTTAGTGATGTAAAAGAGCGCATCTATCCAGTTGGTCGCTTGGATTATGATACTTCTGGTATTTTACTTTTAACAAATGATGGTGATTTTGCAAATGCGATGATGCACCCATCTTCACATTTACCTAAGACTTATGAAGTTGCGGTAACTGGTGTACTAACAGATGATATGTTAAATCGCTTGGCAAAAGGTATTATGCTTTCTGATGGTAAGACATTACCAGCTGAAGTAGTATTATTAGAACGTTCTGCGAAGAAAAATAAGACCGTACTCCATATTACAATCCAAGAAGGACGTAATCGTGAAGTACGGCGCATGATGGAATACTTCCATTGTGAGGTCACAAGATTAAATCGTATTGGTTATGGTTTCTTAGATTTAGGAAATCTAAGACAAGGACAATATCGTAAGCTACGTAGTTTTGAAGTACGTAAATTGCTTGCGATGGTGAAACATTCAACTGAAGACTAAAGAGAAATATATTGGCTGATTTGTTCTTCATCAGGATCAATATAAATCATCTTATATTTACCTAGTTCAACCATTCCAGGTTTCGCACCTGGAATTTTTTTGAGATTTTTGATAGGGCAATATGCAACTGGAACACTTGAGGACATACGACCTGCCGAGAAGTAGGCTGCGATATTTGCGGCTAGACGTATTGTAAACTCATCTGGATTATCATCATGTACAACGACATGGGAACCATGATAATCCTTAGTATGGAACCAAATGTTACTCTTTTTCGTATGCCAAGTTAATGCATCATTTTGTAAGTTATTCTTACCAAAGGAAATAGATACACCTTGTTCTGTCGTAAATGTAGTATACGAAGGTGATACGTCTTTTTTCTTTTTCTTCTTTTTACCTTTTTCTTTTTCGAAAAGGTAACCAAGTTTTACAAGTTCTTCTCGAATTTCCATTGCAGTATCAAAGTCGGCGTACTTGAGTTGTTCCGCTAGACCACTAAAGTATTCAATTTCCATCTGACAAAGCTGTATCTGTTCTTGGAGGTATACTTGACCTTTCTTTAACTTATTGTATTTCTGAAATGCCTTACGAGCATTGCCTTTGCCATCTAATTTAGGATCTAGTGGAATATGGATAGGAGAGTCATCCACAAAACGATTTAGAGTAATCTCTTTGAGTCCTTTTGTATCAGTGATTTGATATGCGTAAAGTAAGTCACCATATTCACGCCATTTATCACAATCCTTAGCAGCCTCGTATTCTTCGATTAAACGAGGTAGCTTTGTGCTTTGGTGTTTTAATTGTCGATTGATAAAGTGTTGAATATCACCAGAAATCTGTTTAATTCGTTCTTTTTCTTCGCGATGGAAGTAGAGAATATCAATTCCTTCAAAAAGAGGATATTCCTTACATGGTCCAACACTAGTTAAATCGATACAGTGGAACACAGGCTCGTTATCACTGTTTGCGATGAAGATTGATTTACTGTTAGAAATCTCATCCATAATACTTTTGAAGGATTGTCCTTTTGACATACGATATTCAACTTCTTTCGCAAGAAATGGTGAAAAACCGGAGAACTGCTTTGTAAGTGAAATGTTTGTATCTACAATCTGTTCAATGAATGGGTTCTTCTTATCCTGGGAAGGTGTTTGAATGAATTCAGCACCTGCTTGAATGGTGCGTCTACTATTTTCAAATGGGGGAATACGCTTCATTGCATCGATGATTCGATTTTGTGCGTTTACTAAGATGACATTAGCGTACTTACCCATTAACTCTACGTATAGTTTAAGATACTCTAGATCACCAATTTCATTATGATGACGAATATCAAAAACCATCCAACGGTCTAAATCTGCCTGATGGATTTTTTCAACGATTGAACCTTCTAGATATTTACGCAACACCATTACAAAATTAGAAGGTTCATTAGGAGTAGGATAACTACGATTCGTAAACAGAATTCGGTTATATACGGAATGTGTCGAAATCAATAATTGTTTCTTACCTGCAGTACCGTGCGTTTGTAGTAAAAGCTCAGTCTGAGAAGTCATATATATTTTCTGAATTCTGAATGGAAGTGTAGCTTGAATTTCAGGAATCAGTTTTGATAATAAAATACCATCTAGTGCCATTTGAAAACCTCTTTATTTTTCTTATTATATCATGATTGACTATGTTAAAATTAATGAGTAATCTATTAGGTAAGGATGGAGGATACAATTATGGCTAAGGGATTGTTAATTGTATTAAGTGGACCTTCTGGTGTTGGTAAGGGAACGGTTCTCAAAGAGTTTATTCATGATAAGGATTTGAAACTTGCATACTCGGTTTCTATGACTACTCGTAAGCAGAGACCAGGTGAAGTTGATGGTATAAATTATCACTTTGTCACGAAGGAAGAGTTTGAACAAGCAAAGAAGAATGGTGAATTATTAGAGTCTGCAGAATTTGTTGGAAACTACTATGGTACACCAATCTCTGAAGTTGAAAGACTACGTAAAGAAGGCAAGAATGTCATCTTAGAAATTGAAGTGCAAGGATGTACTCAGGTTCGTGAAAAGGTGAAGGATGCCTTAACAATCTTCATCGTTCCACCAAGTATGGCGGAGCTTGAGAAGAGAATTCGTGGACGTAATACGGAACCAGAAGAAATAGTTCAAGAACGTTTGGCAAAAGCTGCACGTGAAATGGAACTCATTGGTATGTACAAGTATGTTGTATGTAACGACGATGCGAAGTTAGCGGCTGATATTATCCGCGTGATTATCAAACGTCATATGAAGTCAAATATTTAGTTTGTCTGCCAGTATAAACTGGCATTTTTTTATATACTTGCGTAAGCGTTTTCAATCCTTTATAATGGAAACTGATAAACGGAGGATAGTTTCCGATGGAAAATATACAACAAGATATCTTAACTACAACACTAGAATTATTTAATGATAAAGGGTTAGATTTTACTATGGACGATATCGCCCAGTCGATGCATATTGCAAAGAAAACAATCTATCGTTTCTTTTCATCAAAAGAAGATTTATTAATTGCATTATTAGATTATGGTTTTGAGAACATTCAAAAGGAGAAGCAGAAGATTTTATCAAGTGATGCTAGTATTGCAAAACGTTTGGAACAAGTGATGATTGCGATGCCAAAACAGTATGCCAAAATTGACTTTCGTGTGCTATCAAGTTTAAAGGATACCTATCCTCAAGTGTATATACGTTTAAATGAACATTTAGAAAATGATTGGGAACCTATTATCAAACTAATCAATGAAGGTATCCGTAAAAAGGAAATTCGTAAGATTAACACATTTATTCTGCGCCAGATTATAACCGCAACTTTTGAACAACTTTTATCTACGGATGAACTACAAGAAAGAAATTTAACGTATGCGAAAGCTTTAAAAGAAATGATGAATATCATCATGAAAGGAATGGTTATAGATAATGAATAAAATAAATAATGATTGGGAATATATCGACCAATGGAGTGATGCGTTTATTATAGATGGCAGTGCGGACAAGGTAGTTCGCTTACCACAT
This sequence comes from uncultured Solobacterium sp., assembly GCA_938039295.1. Lineage (GTDB taxonomy): Bacteria > Bacillota_I > Bacilli_A > Erysipelotrichales > Erysipelotrichaceae > Bulleidia. The sequence continues at coordinate 17,334 of CALHUY010000020.1, read as the reverse complement.
ACTGTTCAAGAATTACCTTTACATTATGCTAACTCAGAAAGCTATCAAAAGGTTGTTGGTTATCGTAAGAAATTAACATTTGATTCATCTTTAAAAGACAGAAGATATTTTATACGCTTTGATGGTAGTGCTCATGAGACTACAGTGTATTTCAATGGCAAAGAATTGTATGTTCATTCGTGTGGATATACTGCATTTATCGTTGAACTAACTGATAATATTCTCTTTGATCAAGAGAATGTTTTAACTGTAAAAGTAGATAGTCATGAGAGTTTGAATACACCTCCATTTGGATTTGTGATTGATTATCTTACATATGGAGGTATCTATCGTGATGTATGGCTTTATGATAAGCCTGCATACTTTATTAAAGATGTATTTGTAACAACGAATACACTAGATACAGTCTCAGTATCCATCCAAACAGATGGGCTGGTTCCTATTGATTCATATCAAGTCAAGATTCTTGACTCAAAGGGTGAAATTATCGCACAACAGGCCGTATCTATCAATACGCAGCAAATAAAAATACCTGTAAAGAATATTCATGCATGGACAGCCGAATCACCAACTTTATATCGTTGTATTGTGGAACTGGGAGATGATACTTTTGCAACAAACTTTGGATTCCGTACAATTCGTTTTGATCAGAATAATTTATATATCAATGATCGAAAAGTATTCTTGAGAGGTTTGAATCGTCACCAATGCTATCCATATATTGGTTATGCAGCTGTTGATTCTTTACAAGAAGAAGATGTACGTATTTTAAAAGAAGAGTTACATGTGAATGCAGTTCGCACTTCACACTATCCACAAAGCCAATCCTTTATCGATGCTTGTGACCGATACGGTTTATATGTGTTTACTGAGATTCCTGGTTGGCAACATATCGGGGACGAAACTTGGAAACAACAAGCAATCCGTAACACAGAAGATATGGTGCTACAGTATCGTAATCATCCTTCTATCATTCTATGGGGTGTAAGAATCAATGAATCATTAGATGATGATGAACTCTATGCGAAAACAAATGAAGTTGCTAGAGCCTTAGATCCTTCTAGACCTACAGCAGGTGTACGCTATCTTACAAAGAGTCATCTATTAGAAGATATTTATACTTTCAATGATTTCTCGCATCACGGTGATAATAAAGGTGCATTAAGTAAGAGTGAAGTTATGGTGGATACACATCATCCACTCATTATCTCTGAAGCAAATGGGCACATGTTTCCGACAAAGAGTTTTGATACACAAGCAAGACGCCAAGAACATGCATTACGTCATGCACGTGTATTTAGTGACGCAATGTCTGATGGACAACATACCGGAGTTTTCCAATGGTGTATGTTTGATTATGCAACACATAAAGACTTTGGTTCTGGTGATCGTATTTGTTATCATGGCGTCATGGATAGTTTCCGCAATCCAAAACTTGCGGCAAGTGTATATGCTTCACAACAAGATGAAGAACCAATTTTAGAAATCAGCACTTCGATGGATATTGGTGATTACAATGCTGGTAATCTACCTGATTTCTACGCATTTACTAATGCGGATGAAGTGCGATTATATAAAAATGATCAGTTTGTATCAGCGTTTTCTCATTCTGCGTATTCTGGTTTAAAGCATGGTCCAATTCGTATCGATGATACGATTGGTAAACTACTTGAAACCAATGAGCATTTTTCTAAAGAGAAAGCTGCTGATATTCGTAAATGTTTATTAGCAAGTAAAAAGTATGGTAGTAATTTGCCATTACGGTATCGTTTGCTATATGCAAAAATCATGTTTCAATACAAGATGAGCTACAGTGATGGTGTCGCTCTATTTGGAAAGTATGTATCCGGTTGGGGTTCGGATTCGATTACTTGGAGATTTGATGCTATCAAAAATGGAAAAGTTGTAAAATCTATTATCAAACGTTCATCTGGTAAATTACATCTATCGTACCAAGTTTCTCGTACAAATCTTGTGGAAGGAAGTTGCTATGACATGTCCGCAATTCGTATTCAAGTAAAGGATGAATATCATAATTTAGCTTCCTATGCACAACTACCATTAAACCTCATTACGACTGGACCAATCGAAATTGTTGGTCCTAATACAGTTGTTACAGAAGGTGGTATGACAGGTACATATATTAAGACAACTGGAGAAGAGGGAGAGGCTGTTCTTACAATTTCTACTCCAGATTGCAGCGCAATTACAATTCATTTTACAATTACAAAGGAAGTATAAATTATGAAAGAATTTGGCAAAAAACAATTTGTTGCATATGGTTTAGGCGCGGTTGGAAAGGATATGGTATATGCCTTATCTGCTTCCTATATCATGTATTACTATCAAGATATCCTAGGCTTATCTGCATCTTTTGTTGGATTTATTTTGATGATTGCTCGCGTATTTGATGCGGCTAACGATCCATTTATGGGTGTTGTTGTTGCTAAGACAAATACGAAATGGGGTAAGTTTCGTCCATGGTTATTTACAGGTACAATTTTAAATGCATTTGTTTTATATGCATTATTTGCGGTACCTGCAGTATCAGGTAAAGCATTGATGATCTATTTTGCGGTGATGTATATTCTTTGGGGTGTGACATATACCATGATGGATATTCCGTTTTGGTCAATGATACCTGCAGTTACTTCTACGACAAAAGAGCGTGAGAATTTATCGGTTGTTGGACGTACCTGTGCAGGTGTTGGTTATGCGTTAATTAATGTATTTACCGTCATGGCTGTATCCAAATTGGGTAGTGGAGTTGAGCGTACTGGATTTCGCTTATTTGCACTAATTATAGCTATCTTGTTTGTTATATTTATTTTATTTACATGTTTTACAATTCATGAACAGAAAGTGGAAAACATGCATACAACATCTGTTAAAGAGATGTTTAAAGCACTGGTCAATAATGACCAAGCAATTGTAACTGTTGTTACAATTGTACTGATAAATTCTGCGTTATATATTACATCAAATCTTTTGATATATTTCTTTAAATACGATATTGGAGGCACAACCTGGAAGGATGCGTATACATTGTTTACTTCTGTTGGTGGTATCTCTCAAATTCTAGGTATGATGGTTGTATATCCAATCCTTAGAAGTAGATTATCTAATACAACAATCTTTAAGTTATGTTTATTGCTAGCAATTTTTGGCTATGCATTATTGCTGTCAATATGTTTATTGGGATATTCTTCTGCTCTAGCAATGCTGATGGTACCGGGTGTAATGATTTTTGTATCTAATGGTATTCTTACAGTATTAACAACAGTATTTCTTGCAAATACTGTTGACTATGGTGAAGTTAAGACAGGTCATCGTGAAGAGTCTGTAATCTTTAGTATGCAGACATTTGTTGTAAAGGCAGCTAGTGGCTTAGCAGTATTTATTACGGGTGTTAGTTTGGATCTGATTGGTTTAACAAGCAAAGATGGACTGGGAGAAGGAATACCAACATTCTCTTCGCCATTATTAGGACTTCGTTTACTAATGACGATTTTGCCTATAATTGGATTGGTTCTTGCTTTAGTATTATTTACAAGAAAGTTTATTCTTTCGGATGAAAAGGCAGAACAAATTCGTAAACAGTTAGAAGAAAAGAGGGTCTGAGCATGCAGGTGCAGTGGTTGATAGAAAGTATTGATCAGAAAATAAAATTACAGGGTAATGAAAATTGGCAGGAGGATGTACTACATATTCATGTGACAACTGCTCAAATGATACTCGGTAAAGTGGAAGCAAAACTATCTGTATCCATCGCAAAGGACGAGAAAATATTCATGAATGGATATCAAACATGGACATGTTCTCCAGAACTTACAAGATATGATCATACACATGGGTTAAAGCGAGTTCCGAAGAGTTTATTACGGAAATATGGATTTGATCGTTATGGTGATTATCATTTTATAGACTATCCACAAAAGAAGGGTATTACGCATGGAGAATCATGGTGCTATTTCCGTGATGGGAAGAAATATCGCTTATTTGCATCATTAGATGAAGATCCAGGATATACGTTATTTTGGTATGATGCAAACAAATCTGAATTAACAATTCAAAGAGACTGTAAGGGTGTACAGACTAATGGTATCTTTCATGCATTTGATTTATTCTATGCGGAAGGTAGTGAAGAAGATGTCTTTCAAGCATGGTTTGATGCGATGAATCTAAAGCCACTTACAACGAAGAAATTGTTTGGATATTCTAGTTGGTATAATCACTATCAAGATATTAGTGAAGATAAGATACGTTATGATTTATCTGGTTGTGATAAAGTATTTCAACCAAGTGACTTATTTCAGATTGATGATGGTTGGGAACCATTTGTAGGAGATTGGTTAGAATCGGATTCAGTGAAATTCCCGAATGGGTTAAAAGCACTTGTAGATGAGATACATGCAAAGGGATATAAAGCAGGTTTGTGGCTTGCTCCATTTGTAGCAGAGGAGAAGTCATCAATATATCAGAATCATCCAGATTGGTTTTTACATTATCAAGGAAAACCATGGTGTTTAGGTGCTAACTGGTCAGGTTTTTATTCCTTAGATATTGATCATCCAGATGTAATTGACTATATCAAGAAAGTATTCCATCAAGTATATGATGTTTGGGGATTTGATTTAGTTAAACTAGATTTCTTATATGGCGCAGCTCCATTTGGTAATGCATCTGAAAGTCGTGCTAAGAGAATGAAACGTGCATTGCAGTTGTTACGAGATATTTCAAATGGCAAGGAAATTCTTGCTTGTGGTGTCCCATTAATGCCATCTTTTGGATTGGTGGAATATAGCCGCATTGGTTGCGATGTAGGCTTAGATTGGGATGATGTCTTCTATATGCGTTTATTGCATCGTGAAAGAATTTCTACCAAGAATGCGATTGTGAATACAGTAAATCGTAGACAGTTAAATGGACGAGCATTTATGAATGATCCAGATGTATTCTTTATCCGTACTGAGAATATCCATCTGACGGAAAAACAGAAGGATGATTTAGCACGTATACAAGCCTTACTAGGAGGGGTATTTCTAACAAGTGATAGTCCTGCAAATTATACTGATGACATGATTAGAAAATATCAAGAATATCGTAAATTAGCATCTGCACTAGTAACAGATGTTAACACAGATGAGGGTATTACAATTGAGTATGTACTAGACGGTCAAACCAATGTAATTCATTTCGACTGTACAAATGGTAAATAACATGTTTTAAGAACTCTTAGATTTCAAGAGTTCTTTTTGTTTTCAGAAATATAAATCAATAAAACGATGTTTTAGTTAGCCATAGAAAAAAGCCAACTTGCGTTGACTTTTTACACTTGTTATCTGTTGTAGAATTCGACAACGAGTGATTCGTTGATTTCTTGGTTCAATTCGCTTCTTTCTGGAAGACGTACGAATGTACCTTTCTTGTTTTCCTTATCAACTTCAACGAAAGCTGGGATTGTGATAGCTGATTCTAATGATTCAGCGATTGCCTTAATGTTACGTGCATTTTCACGAACAGCAATTGTTGATCCTGGCTTGATTAAAGCTGAAGGGATGTCTAACTTCTTACCATTAACTTCGATATGACCGTGGTTTACTAACTGACGAGCAGCCTTACGTGTTCTAGCTAAGCCCATACGGTAAACGATGTTATCTAATCTACTTTCAAGTAAGACTAAGAAGTTAACACCTGCCATACCTTCCATCTTGGAAGCCTTGTTGAATAAGTTAGAGAACTGACGTTCATTTAAACCGTACATGTGACGGATTCTTTGCTTTTCGCGTAACTGTGTACCGTAGCCACCTAACTTAATACGCTTTGTAGGTCCATGTTGACCTGGAGCATAAGTTCTTTTCTTAAGCTCTTCGCCTGTTTCTAAGATGGAGAAGCTTAAGCGTCTAGCTTTCTTCCAAACAGGTCCTGTGTAACGTGCCATGTTTTGTTTCCTCCTATATATGGCTGAGAAACAATAACAGGTGCAGATCATCGATGCGGGGTGTTATCATGAGCCTTTTCACCTTTTGCAGCAGGATACTTAGGAACAAGTTTAACTGTTGATAACGCCTGACGCATGACTCTACATGCTGCCATCATTTAACGCACTCGATATAATATCACTAGTGTGTACAAACGTCAATCATTTTCACAATCTACATAAAGATAATTCCCTATTGTTAGCAAGAAAAGAATTATGGAAAGATATGTGAAAGTGATAAGGCATATCCCCAAATATATAGATGCTGTGGTAGAATAAAAAAAGATATTACAAGAAAGGTGGAAATATATGAATCAGATATTAACATTGTTATCAGATATCAGATTTATTATTGCCGTAGGTGCAATCTTTGTTTTACTGTTAATCATTTTAATTGTTACTACAGTACGTGCACGTCATTATAAATCTGAGTATATAGAATTAGAGAATCGCTATCAGTCGATTAAGCAAATTCCTTTGTCATTAAAGATGAATAAAGCAATCGCTGTAAGTAGAGTGAATCAAGATACAGTTGATCGTGTTAATTCAGCACAAAATAAGTTTGATGAAGTGCAGTCATGTATTTCTGCTTTAACTAGTAAATTAGCAGATTTAGAACGTTATATTTCAGCTGGTACTTTATCAAAGGCTGGCAATACCATCAAGGATATTGAAATATCCATGACTACAACAGAAGCGGATGCGAAGACACTTGAAAATATGTTGGATGCGATTCTTGCAAAAGAAACAGCACAGCGTGAAGAAGTTACTGCTTTAAAGAATCGTTTCCGTGCCCTAAAGGCACAAGCTGCTGAAAATGCTCCAAAGTTATACTTTGCTTGGCCTTTAGTAGAACAAAAGGTTGTTGATACAGAGAAGATGTTTGCGACTTTTGAAGAATGGATGTTCTCCAGTGATTTCGATAAGGCAAACCGTGAACTTGTAAGTATCAAGGCAGTCATGGCAGAACTAGAAGAAATGATTGAGAATATGCCTTCATTATTGGAAGATGCTAAGGGTGTGATTCCTAATATGGCAGAAGTTCTTCACAAGGATTATATTCACAACCGTAATCGTGGTGTTTATTTGAAACATTTAAATGTAGAAGAAAACCTGAATCAGATGACAGAGTCTTTACGTGAATCCCTAAAGCAGTTAAAGACAGGATCTACGTTAGGTATTCGTGAAACGCTTGATGCAATGAAGGCAAAACTTCGTGAGATGGATCAAGCTGTAAAACAAGAAGGTGAAAGCTTTGATGCGATTCAAGAGTTATCAAAGGAATCTACAGCACTTGCGGATGAAGCTGATAAGAATGCCGCTTATGTAAAAGAAGCATTTGCAAAATCATCATCACGTTTTGGTTTTGCAGATTTAGAAGAAAAGCTTGCTGAGCAAATAGCACACTTGCAAGAACTTGAGACCAAGATGCCAGTAGTAATGGATAGTGTACGTAACTATCAAGTACCTGCTAGTACAGTTGTTGGTTCCTTAAAGGAATTAAATGAACAGATTGTTGCGTGCAATACAGAGTTTAAGAATATTCGTACACGTATTGAAGCTGCTTCCGGTGATGAAGAACGTTGTAAGAAGCAACTGGTGAAGTTGCAGATTGTTATGAATCAGATGCAAGTCAAGATTCGTAAGTATAAACTTCCAAATATTTCAGAAGCTTATGAAGATGATATGCGTCGTGCAAATGACTATATCCATCGTTTAGATAACCTCATGGAAGAAGTTCCGTTAAATATGCAGTTATTAAATGGAACTCTGCAAGAAGCATTAGATTTTATCTATAAGCTTTACAACAACGTTAATAATGTTGTTGGTACAGTTATGATGGTTGAAAATACAATCGTGTTTGGTAACCGTTATCGTTCAACTTACGCAGATATCGACTCTGAGTTAACACGTAGTGAATTAAGTTTCCGTAATGGTGAATATACACAAGCATTAACAACAGCAATCGCTACGATTGAAAAGATTCACCCAGGTAACTACGAATCCATGATCAAGGAGAATGCGAAGAGTGCAGCGTAGAGTGTATTTTGATGGTGCTTCTACTACAGCGATTCACCCAGATGTATTACAAACCTATAAAACTTTATTGGATAAGTATTATGTCAATAGTGAGTCTCTGTATGATGAAGGCAGCGAAATTAGTCGAATGATGGAAAAAGCCCGGAGTGCAATAGCCGGGCTTTTGGGTGTAAACAGCGATGACATTATCTTTACCTCAGGTTCTTCGGAAGCAAACTCTTCCGCCATCAAAGGTGTGTGTTTTGCACAACCGGGTAAGAAGCATATTGTCACAACGAATGTAGAACATTCTTCTATCTTGAATGCATGTTTACAAATGGAACAGGTATTTGGATATCGTGTTACATATTTACCGGTTGATGCTAGTGGTAAGGTATCCTTGCAACAAGTGAAAGATGCAGTGTCTGATGATACAGCAATCGTTAGTATCATGGCAGTCAATAATGAAGTAGGTTCCATCAATCCAATTGATGAGATTGCAAATTATGTAAAGAAACATACACATGCCTATATGCATGTTGATATGACACAGGCAATTGGTAAAGTTGATGTAGATTTTAAAAATATTGATCTAGCATCTATCTCTGCACATAAACTGGAAGGTTTAAAGGGTAGTGGTGTTCTAGTCAAAAAAGTTCATGTGCCATTTGTGCCACTGATCAATGGTGGTGAACAAGAATATGGTATTCGTGGTGGTACTTCGAATGCTTGTGTAAACATGGTATTTGCCAAGACTTTACGCTTTGCGTTAGAAAATGGTAAGAAGTATCATAATTACATCTCATCTTTACAACAAGCATTACTGAAGGGATTATCTACAATACCTGGTATTTTAATCAATCAACCAAGTGATGCGGTCAATAGTGTGGTGAACTTCTCATACGAGAAAATTCCAAGTGAAGTGATGCAAAATGCATTAAATAAAAAAGGGTTTATGGTGAGCGCGAGAAGTACTTGTGCATCTAAATCCGATGATCCAAGTTATGTTTTAAGTGCCATGGGTTATTCATCCAAACGTGCTAGCTCTTGTATTCGTATTAGTTTAACGTATCATAATACAGAAGAAGAGATTGCTGCATTTATAGATTCATTAAAGGAGATTATTTCGCAATATGGTTAAGTATGATACAGTCTTGATTCGCTATGGTGAATTAAGCACAAAAGGTAAGAATCGAAGAGATTTTATTACTAGACTCTTCACTAATATTAAATATATGTTGCGGGATTATCCTGCGCTAACATATCGTAAAACATACGATCGTATTTACATTAAATTAACGGATGAAGATCCAGCAGAAATTGAAACTAAATTAAAGAAGGTGTTTGGTATTAGTTCATTCTCCTTTACAGAAAAGGTGAACAGTAATTTAGAAGATATCAAGCAAGCTTGTGTTCGTATCGCTAAAGAAAGTGATAAGAAGACATTTAAGATGATTACAAAACGTCACGACAAGAGTTTCCCACTTAAGAGTGATGGTGTAAATCGTGAGGTTGCTGGAGAGATTCTACGTAATACGGATTTAAAGGTTGATGTACATGATCCTGAATTAGCAATCCATGTTGAAATCCACAGTAATGAAACCTACATCACATCTAGTAAGATTCCTGGTGCTGGTGGATATCCAGCTGGTATCAATGGTAAGGTGTTATTAATGTTATCCGGTGGTATAGATTCACCAGTAGCAGCATATCAGTTGATGAAGCGTGGACTACATGTGGAAGCAGTACACTTTGCATCTCCTCCATATACAAGTGAAAATGCAAAAAATAAAGTGTTAGAACTTGCTTCACAAGTGAGTGAATACCAAGGGCACATGAAAGTGCATGTTGTTAACTTTACGCAATTACAGCTTGAAATCTATAAACATGCAGGAGACCCATATGCAGTTACATTGATGCGTCGTATGATGTTTCGCTTAGCGGATATGATCTCTAAGAAGTATGGATGTCTAGCAATCGGTACAGGTGAAAGTGTAGGACAGGTAGCTAGCCAAACACTAGAGAGTATCAATTGCATTAATACAGTTACAAATATGCCAATTCTAAGACCACTTGTATGTTATGACAAGATTGAAATTATTGATTTGGCACGTAAGATTGGGACTTATGAAACATCGATCTTACCGTTTGAGGATTGCTGTACAATCTTTGATCCAAAGAACCCAGTTACAAAACCATCTGTAGATAAGAGTGTTTACTATGAATCAAAATTTGATTATGAAACACTATTACAACAGGCAGTGGATACACTAGAAACTGTGAATGTACAAGCAGTGAAAAAAGAAGAAGATTTCTTATAGAGAGGTGAAACTATGGCAAAGCATAATCAAGATATTCGCAATGAATTCAATGAAAAGATGCAACATTGCGCCACAATGGATGAGCAAGAACTATTGGATATCGCTAACGTAACGATTGTTAAAGTTGAAAAAGATGATACATACAACACAAAAGCGAAGTTAAAGATTTTTGCATTATTTACATCTCTCTTTAACTGTGCAGAAAATGAACGTATGAAATACGTAAAGCGTATTTACGCAGCCCTTAAATAAATGATGATTGATAGGTATTTCTATAATGAAGTACCTATTTTTTTGGTATAATTTAGATACGATAAGATTTTTCTATAATGAGGGATGAAATGAGAGATATTGATATTACTAACAACAGCAATACAATATTAATGATTCTATGGATATTACTACCTAAACTTTGGCGTATTTGGAAGAAGAAAGACGTATTTAATATTTATGATATCCCATTTGATTTATTACCTATTTTTGTCCTTTCAAATGGTTGGATACGGTTTGTGATTTGGCTAGTCATTTATGCTGTATTTCTTATTGTACTGCAACTATTTTCTGTAAAGATTCTAAGTAAGAAGAATGATAATATCTCATGATAAAAGTATTAGAATTTAGTTTTAAAAAGCCTGGAGGAAAGATGAAAAAATTATTGTTTTTATTGTTAGTAATTTGCATGGGGTGTAAAACATCCATAAATTATACGCAAAAGCAAATGTATTCATTTGACTCTGGTTTCGATACAGTTATTGCATATATTGAGTGGGTTGAAGATGGTGATACACAGTATCGAGAAAATGCGAATAGAACTTTCGGGAAATTTTCGTATTACAATAAGTTATTTGATAGTTTTCATGATTATGAAAATATCAATAATATAAAAACAATTAATGATAATGCTGGTATTAAGGCTGTATCGGTTAACCAAGAAGTTATCGATATGTTATTAGAAGCAAAATATTTCTATGATATTTCCTATGGGAAGATTGATATTACTGCAGGGAAGATGATTTCTTTATGGCATGATGCTAGAGAAATAGGAATGGAATTAAATACAAACGGAGAATATGGAGAGGTTCCAAATAGTGCAGAATTAGAAGAATCAATTAAGCATAAAGGGTGGGACAAAATAATTATTGACGATGAAAATAATACAGTTTTTATAACTGACCCATATGTATCTCTTGATGTTGGATCGGTTGCAAAAGGGTATGCGACACAAAAAGTAGCTGAATATTTAGTAAGTGAAAAAGTTAAAAATGCTGTGATTGATGCAGGTGGGAATTTAAAAGCATTATCTGGAAAATATAACGGAAAAGATTGGATAACTGGAATTAGAAATCCGAATAATCCATCTCTAAGTCCAGATGACTCCTTGCTTACGGTACAATATTCAGGGGATAAGTCGGCGGTTACTAGTGGTGATTACGAAAGAGCCTTTATCGCAAAAGGTGGCAAATCGTATAGTCACATTATTGACCCAGATACTACTTATCCTGCCGATAAGTATCGTTCTGTGACAATCATAACAACAGATGCAGGTGTAGCAGATTGCCTATCTACTGCGTTATTTTGTTTGGACTATGAAGATGGTTTAAAAGTAATAGAACAATACAAGAAGGATCATGATAATGCCTTTTTAGAAGTGATATGGGTAGCAAACAAAGATATGAATTTTGAAACAGATAATGTATATCACACCAAATCATTTAATATTGCATACACTGAAGGACTGAAGGGTAAAATCAATATCGTAAATGATAAGTGATATTGATTGAGATGTAATGAGAATGGTGCTCATAATAAGGGTGTTATTCTATTGAATGAATTTATGCAATTTATAGCAAAATTTTCATTATTTGAATAAAAATCACTAGAATATGTAATTGGCAGAAAAAGGCGTTCGGCTGTGATTTCATGTGCAAATTTTAGTAGAAATCATTGACGTAAAAGGACTTTACATGTAGTATATCTATGTTATCAGCCCTCTTGTCGAGGTCTGTAACCGCTCAGGAAAGGGTTAAGTACGTAAGTCCCCTTGATGGCGCGTCTTATGATAAATGTCAGGAGGTGTTCAAATTGTACGCAATTATCGAAACAGGCGGAAAGCAACTTAAGGTTGAAGTAGGTCAGTCTATCTTCGTTGAAAAGTTAGATGTTGAACCAGAAAGCACAGTCGTTATCGACAAGGTAGTTCTTGTTAGTGACGCAGCAACAAAGATTGGTACTCCATATGTAGAGGGTGCTAAGGTTACTTGCAAGGTTGTAAAGCAAGGCAAGGAAAAGAAGATCCATATCTTCAAGTATAAGGCTAAGAAGGGCTCTACTCGTCGTAAGCAGGGTCACCGTCAACCATATACAAAGTTGACAGTTGAAGCTATCGAGGCTTAAGTCTCATGATTGATATCCGTTATACGCAGCATGATAATCACATTACTTCATTAGAAATTAGCGGTCACGCTGGTTCTGCTGAAAGTGGTAAAGATTTGGTATGTGCAGCAGTTAGCGGTATTACATTCGGTTTGTTGAATGCATTAGATGAATTAACTGATGTTAAGAGAATGACAGTTGGTGATAATCTAATTCAAGTTAAAGTTGATAATCCTACAGTAGAAAGTGATTTATTACTATCTGCAGGTATTATTCAATTAAAGACAGTTCAACAACAGAATCAACGTTTTATTAAAATTAAAAAAATGGAGGTGTAAATACTATGAAGTTCACACTGGATATTCAGTTCTTTGCAAGTAAGAAGGGTGTATCTTCCACAAAGAACGGCCGTGATTCTGCCGGCAGAAGATTAGGTGCTAAGAAGGCTGATGGTCAGTATACAAACGCTGGCTCTATCATTTACCGTCAGAGAGGCACAAAGATCTACCCAGGCAAGAATGTTATGCGCGGTGGAGATGATACATTGTTTGCAACAGCTGCAGGTATCGTTAAGTATGAGCGTCTTGGCAAGGATAAGAAGCAGGTTTCTGTTTATCCTCAAGAAGCTTAATTGAAACAGTAATGGAATGCTCCTGACAGGTTCAGGAGCTTTTTTAAAGGAAAGGAGATTCCTTGATGATTGACTTAGTAAAACTACATGTAAAAGCAGGTGACGGTGGTAGAGGTTGTGTTGCTTGGCGCCATGAGAAGTTCTACGCAAATGGTGGACCTTTTGGTGGTGATGGAGGTAAAGGTGGCGATATTTGGTTTGCTGTTGATACCAATGAAACAACATTAATGAAGCTAAAGTTTACACGTAAGATTAAGGCTGGCAATGGTATGCCAGGATTAATCAAAAAGATGCATGGTAAATCAGGAGATGACATCACTGTGCCTGTTCCGCTTGGAACGATGATTCGTAATGCGGCCAATGGTGATCTTTTAGCTGACCTTACAAAACCAGGACAAAAGGTATTGATTGCTCGTGGTGGTAAGGGTGGTCTAGGTAATATGCACTTTGCAACTTCAAGAAATGATGCTCCTGAATATGCGCAACCAGGTGAAGTTGGTGAAAGCTTAGATGTTCAAGTAGAATTACGTCTTTTGGCGGATGCTGGTCTTATTGGTTTTCCATCCGTTGGTAAGTCAACATTCTTATCTGTTGTAACAAGAGCGAATCCACAGATTGCTGCATATCCTTTTACAACACTGGAACCAAATATTGGTGTTGTACAGATGCCAAACGGTCGTAGTTTTGTACTAGCGGATATGCCAGGTCTAATTGAAGGTGCCGGTGAAGGTAAGGGTTTAGGACATGAGTTCTTACGTCATATTAAGCGCTGTCGTGTATTGATTCACGTCATTGATATGTCTGGCGCAGAACGTAATCCTGTTGAAGATTATGAAATCATCAATAAGGAGTTAGCTACCTACGATTTAGCACTTGAAAAGCGTCCTCAGATTGTAGTCGCAAATAAGATGGATGATGAATATGCGCACATGTATCTGGAAGAGTTTAAGAAGAAATACCCAGATATTAAAGTCTATGAAACAAGTACATTAGAACATAAGGGTTTAGATGAGGTTCTCTATGCAGCACTTGCGGAAATTGATAAAGCTCGCGAGGTTGAAATGGAAACTCCTGAAAGTACAGAAGAGACCGTTGTATATCGTTATGAACCTAAGAAACCAGACTTTAAGATTGTAAAACTTGGTCCAGGTAGATTTAAGGTTGACTCTGAAAAGATTGATCGTTTATTTGATACAGTTGACTTTGATAAGGATGAAGAAACATATCAGTTTGCGATGACACTACAGAAGATGGGTGTTGATAAGGCACTTTATGAAGCTGGTGCACGTGATGGTGATCAAGTTATCGTAAATACCTTTATCATGGATTATAAAGAGTGAGTGATATGATAGCATTTGTAAAAGGAAAAGTAGCATCGTATGGTGCGGATTGGGTTGTGGTTGATTGTCATGATATTGGCTATCATATGGCATATCCACATCCAGAAAATTTACATCTAAATGATGAAGTATTCATCTATACATATCTTCATATTACAGAAAATGATATGAGTTTATTTGGTTTTGAAAGCCAAGATGAAAAAGCTTTATTCTTAAAGCTTATCTCTGTAAAAGGGTTAGGGCCTAAGACGGCGATGGGGATGTTAAGTAAATGTGGTTATCAATCTATCGTTTCTGCGATTGAATCTGGTGATGTAACTCTATTAAAGAAGATGCCTGGTATTGGTGCTAAATCTGCAAGTCAGATTGTATTAGATTTAAAGGGTAAGTTAGTTGCTGTACCTACATCATCACCAAAACAGGATACAGTATCTTATCCTGCGGAAATCCGTGAAGCACTAGAAGGTTTAAAGAATTTAGGCTATAAACAGGGAGAATTATCTGCAGTCGCAAATATGATGAGTGAAAACCCTGGATTAACAACCGAGAAGTATTTAAAGCTCGGATTACAATTTTTAGTTAAACAAAAGTAAGGGAGGCATATGGAAGAGAGTGATCGTTTGTTATCTGCAAATGCAGAAATGGGTGATGATGAAGAGAGTCTTCGTCCCCAAACACTTGATGAATATGTAGGCCAAGATACGTTAAAAGAAAACTTACGTATCTATATTCAGGCGGCTTTGCAGAGAAATGAATCTTTGGATCATGTTCTTTTGTATGGGCCTCCAGGGTTAGGTAAGACTACACTTTCGTTTATTCTAGCCAATGAAATGCACTCTAAGGTTAGAGTGGCTTCTGGTCCATCCATTACAAAAGCTGGTGATTTAGCAGCGATATTGTCAGTATTAGAGCCAGGAGATGTATTGTTTATTGATGAGATTCATCGTTTGCCAAAACAAGTAGAAGAAGTTTTATATCCTGCGATGGAGGACTTTGAGTTAGATATCATGGTTGGTGGTGAAAATGGAGCAGGTGGAAGAAGTGTTCGCTTGGATCTACCTCCATTTACACTTGTTGGTGCGACGACTCGTGCTGGTGATTTATCAGCACCATTAAGAGACCGCTTTGGTATTGTGGCTAAGCTTGAGTACTATAACCAAGAACAGCTATGTTCAATCGTTAGTCGTACAGCACGTGTATTGAATGCACCAATTCATTCAGCTGCAGTAGATGAGATTGCACGTCGTTCTCGTGGTACACCACGTATTGCCAATCGTTTACTACGTCGCATTCGTGACTTTGCACAGGTGTTAAATGATGGTCATATATCAAGGGATATTGCAGAGACTGCGCTTGATCGTTTAAAGGTAGATTCCCTTGGTTTAGACGAAGTTGATATTCGTTATTTACGTGGTATTATTGAGCGTTTCCATGGTGGTCCAGTAGGTCTAGAATCTCTTGCAAATGCAATATCGGAAGAGACAACAACACTGGAAGATGTGTATGAACCATATCTCATACAGATTGGATTTGTGAATCGTACGAGCCGTGGACGTGTGGTAACAGAGAAGGCCTATGAGCACTTGCATATCACACATACAGATACATTATTTTAAGAATTGATTAAGCATGCATGTTTAAAATGTATGCTTTTTTATGTAAAAAGTCTTGAAAATACGTGAATTTTGTGTGAAAAATTACCGTTTTCTTGCAAAGAGTACAAAGAATCATATAAAATAATGATATGTTTAACAAGAAAAATAAGAAAACAAATCTTGTTGTAGTAGCGTATATTGCCACAGTACTACTCGGTGGATATGCTTCTGTACAACATGTATATGCGGACAACACAGCTCCAACAATCGACACAGAGATTTTACCAGTCATCGAAGTTAGTTCAGCTGATTTAAATCCACAAGAGACTATCAAGTATTCTATCTTACAGGAAAGAAGCCAGTCTTTTGCGGATATGGATTACAAGAACATTGATGCAAGTAAATCAAAGTTAATATTAGAAGGCTTTGATCGTAACCTAACAGGTATTCAACAAGCTACTGCTCGTGTGACTTTAGTTAAAAAAGATGCTGATGATAAGACACTTGGTTATTCCTTTATTCAAAAAGTATTGATTAAGGTTGTAACAAGCACAGCACCAGTTATCAAGTTGAAGTCTGATTCTGTTACAGTTAACAATGGGGATACTTGGAATGCGTCTAACTATATCTCTTATATCAATGATGATTCTGGTGTATTACCAGCACTAACAATCACTGGTAATGTTGATATGTCAACAGATGGTAACTACACTGTTTTATATACTGTTGTTGATACGACTGGTAATAAGTCATTTGCACAGTTAAATGTTACTGTAAAGACTCCTCAGGAAGTTATCGATAACAAGATTGAAGAAGAGCGTAGAGCGAAAGAGAACGAGAAGATTCAAGCTGCGAAACAAGCACTTGAAAATAGTTATAATACAAGTGCATTTATCAGTACTGCACAGTTACTTGCGGATGCTGATGAAGTTTGGAAGGCTTATGCAAAAGCAGGATTAATTACAGATCATGAGACGGGAGATACTGGTAATAATTACTCATTTAGCCAATGTACATGGTGGGTATATATCCGCCGTCATCAATTAGGCTTAACTGCTGGTAGTTTGATGGGTAA
>CALHUY010000019.1 GCA_938039295.1 uncultured Solobacterium sp. | reverse complement strand
AAATATTCCTGGTGCAGACCCAAGTGTTGCTTCAAATGCTTATGAAAATTATGTCTTTTCAGATGAATATATAAAATTAGATAAGACTAAGATGGTGAGTGAGTCATATGAAGCTAGTAAAAATAAACCGGATATGGTGGAGTATAAAAAAGAAAACTCTTTATCGGACCAAGAATTAAAAAAGATTACAGAGAACTATGCTTCCATGTTACTAGGTGTTGTTGAAGGTAAAACAGATGTAATTTTACACACTATGCAGGGAGGGATACATGTAACCACACCATTGGTATTAGATTATAAAATTAAATTAGATAATCCTCATGATTCTACCATATACTCTTGGGATACTCGGTACATACCTTTCTGGGTAAATGTAGATGATTATTCTTCTGAAAAAAGTAGAGAGAACATGACAAAGCCTAGTGACAATCTTAATGGTACTGATAGTAGAAACCTTATATTACAAGAGCTTTCAAAAAATCAAAAGTCCACTATGGTATTAAAGCAAGATTCAGTACAGGGGGCAGATTTTACTTATCCTAGATTAAGAGATTCCTATTGGGAACAAGCTAGCTTTAAAGAAAAACAGTCGAAAGATATATACTGGAGTAATATGATTAGATTTGTCTATGAAAAGGAACCTGATGTTCAATATCGTTTAGGTTTTATTATTGAACCTAAGGCGGATAATCATCCATCTTCAGATATAGCAAATCAATTATTAGTTAATTATGTATTACCATCTATAACTCCATTATCCGATATGAATGCATATTCTAAGCAGATAATATCGAATGATACTAATGTATTTTCGTATAGGGTATTAAAAGATAGCTTAGTGAGTGATGAAGTATTAGAAGGACATCAAATTAAAGTCTATAATTATAATGATACGATTTTACAGCATGTAGATTATGTTAGCAGACCTACAAGTAATAGTGAGGATCCGTATGGTTATGTTGATGATATACTTTCTTTGGGGCAAGACAGTACAGAGAATTCTAATACTATCAAATCATATCATTACAACTTAGTTTGGAATGATGGTATTCCTGGAATTTTTCTTGAACAAGAATTTTTTGATAGTAGTGGTCTAATGCAATTCATCACACAAAATGATAAGGTTAGATTTATTAATGTTATTGAATATGAAAAATTAGATCAAGGTATAACAAAAGCACAGTTACGTAATATGTTAATCGATGTAAATGTATTACAACCACATAGTAAAAACTCTGATGCTATTGATGTATTTAACTTGATTGTAAATAAATAATAGATATTAATAGGGAAAGAAATCATATGAGATTTCTTTCCCACATTAAATATGATATAATCTATATCAAAGTGAGGCATAAATGGTTTGGTCGCCAGACTTCGCTTCTAGAATTTAATGTTGAAGAAACGGTCTGACTTCTTTGTCGGGCCTTTTTTTCATGCCTTAAACAAATTTATTTATCCCAATATGTTACAATTAATACGATAGTAGTTGTATTGTAGGAGCGTCGTATGGTGTACTTAATCATTGCCATTATCGTTATTGCACTTATTGCAAAATCTAGGTCATCGAATGATCAAATAGATAGTGATGCGGATATAGAGAAACAGAATCGCATATTAGAGGAAATCAATCGTACATACGGGAATATTGAATCTTATGAATCGCAATTAGAACCTTCTGATATAGAAGGGATATATTTTAATGAGTTTCGTGAATATGTTGATGCTGAAGGTCGTGTGTTGACTCCAGCAGAGATTGATGAAATCCGGTATAAAGATGATTATAGAGAGGATATTGAGCAGGATTTTCCGCATCATCGTTAATCATGGAGGACGTAGAGATGAAACGAATAATATGTGCTATCAGCCTTGGTGTATTGCTAGTGACACCAGTGCTTTCACAAGCAATTGATACAAGACCAATGATACGTGTTACGAATGAGCATAGTGGTCAACATGATGATTCGTTAGATACTTTTACAGAAACAAAGTTTTATGGACCTTACCAGTTCCGCGTATTAAAGGATGCTATTGAAACGCAGGGTGAAACAAAGGATATTGATGGTAGGGTGTTTAGAACCTCTGATGGGGTATTTATGCATGTTAAGGCTAGATCTATTAATGATAGTAGTATGTCCTTGGATAATGAGATTAAGAATCTTGTTAAAGATAGAACGATTCCTGAACCGACTGTTAAGATGGTATTGCCTATTAAGGATGATGTAATAGAGGTCTATAATGATGGTGTGCGTAGTTTACTCGCTGAATTTATGTATGGCTGGCCATTAAAGAATAGAACGGATATGGTATTCGTTACTGATTATGAAGGAACTAGATACTATTATAAATTGCAGTTCTATAGAGATAGATTGCCAAATGGTGTTCGCATTGAACAGTTACGTGCAATGATTATAGATGGTCGCTTTAAATAGGACAACTGTATTTTAGTTAA
>CALHUY010000018.1 GCA_938039295.1 uncultured Solobacterium sp. | reverse complement strand
AGGAATACGTACAGGCATTTAAGAGTATTGCACATGCAGTAGGGTGTGATTTAAACGTAAAAGAAAAGATTACATCTAGTTATACCAATGCTGAAATTGAAGCATATATTAAAGAATTAAATGAAGAGTTTGGTTTGGATTCGATTTCACAAAGTGAAACATTATCACCCGATGATGAGAAAGCTTTGAAGGAATTAAGTCAATTAAACTTTGAAAAGATGCATGCATGTAATTATCTTAACTTTGGTTTTGGTAGATTACCAATGGAAAGTTTTAAGAAGTTATCCTTGTATCGTGAAGAAATGTTTGTATTACATCGTCTACACTCCACAGCACAGTATGTATGGCTTGTATACGTAACGAGTGATACCTACGCTGCTAAAACTTTTAAGATTTTCCAGAGTTTATTCTTTGAACCTATTACAATTCCAAAGTTTGATATTCAGGAAAGAGTAGAACAGTGCCGTATTAAGATGGTGGATATGTATTCCTATTGTGTACGTCAAAGTTCAATCTGTAATATGTATCCATATGTTGCAGTATTGGATCAAAAACAAATTCTAAGTGGATTTGTGAAGGCATCTGATATAGAAGCGTACAAGGCTGCTTTTGAAGGACTACCTGTAGATTTTAGAGTGAAGGAACCTAGTGAAGTGAAGGATTTGAAGTGTCCAACACTTCTCAAGAATGGATGGTTCTTTAGACCATTTGAATTATTTATCGAAATGTATGGTTTACCAGCATACGATGATTTCGATCCAACAATCTTTATTGGCATTACATACTGTATTCTGTTTGGAATCATGTTTGGCGATTTTGGACAAGGGCTTGTACTGATGATTCTTGGTTTCTTATTCGAAAAGAAGGGCAAGCTATTTGGTATTGTTGGTAGAGTTGGTATTACATCATCCATCTTTGGCTTCTTGTTTGGCTCTGTTTTTGGACATGAAACACTTCTAAATCCAGTACATCAATCTTTATTTGGTGTAAGAGACAAGTTATTTGAAGTGATGGCTTCATCCAGTACGATGGTGCTTCTAATCGGTGCGATTGCGATTGGTGCAGTACTCATCTTAGTAACGATGATTATGAATATGTGGAATCGTGCTCGTAAGAAAGAATGGGCTGAATTCTGGTTCTCACAGAATGGTGTTGCAGGATTTGTGTTCTATGGCTTTATTGTCACAGCCGCCGTATTAACAGCTGTTGCCAAAGTAAATGTATTTAAGCCAATGTTTATTGTTCCATTTATTGTTGTACCAATTATCTTATTTATGATGAAGGAAGCTTTTGCGGAGAAGTTTGAAGGACACTCCTTAAGACCAGAAGGTGGATGGGGTAACTACTTCGTTATGAACTTCTTTGAAGCCTTCGAAATCTTATTGAGTTTTGTAACAAACTCCATGTCATATCTGCGTGTTGGTGGTTTCGTATTAAGCCATGCAGGCATGATGCTTGTTGTAATGACGCTTGTAAAGATGACAGGTAATGCGGGTATCGCAGTAGCGATATTTGGTAATATCTTCGTTATGGCGTTAGAAGGTTTGATTGTAGGTATTCAGACATTACGTTTGGAATACTATGAAATGTTTAGCCGTTACTATAACGGTGGTGGAATTAAATATCAGGCATATACTGCCGAAGATGCAGAATAAAAACTTAGGAGGAGAAATCATGTTATTATCTACAAAAGAAATTTTATTACCATTAGTTGCTGTTATTTTAGTTGTTGGTCCATTATGGATTCTATTACGTAAAGGTGTTAATACTACAAATGCTAAGACAAGAATCCTTGCACAGATTGCTATCTTTGCTGGTGTGTTCTTAGTTACATTATTATTCCAAGCTCGCTCATTTACTACTTTAGCTGAAGAAGCTACTACAACTGCTGCTACAGGTGATTTAGCTAAGGGTCTCGGATTTATCGCTGCTGCGATTTCTGTGGCTGCTTCCTGTTTGGGTGCTGGTTGGGCCGTTGCTTCTGCTGCTCCAGCTGCTATCGGTGCTGTTTCTGAAAATGGAGACAACTTCGGTCGTGCAATTATCTTCGTTGCCCTCGGTGAAGGTGTAGCGATTTACGGTTTGCTAATTTCTATCTTGATTATCAATGCACTCTAAGGAAGTTGCATGAAAGCATATTGTATTAGTGATAATACTGACACGCTTATGGGAATGCGTCTTGCTGGATTTGAAGGCATCGTATTACATGAACGTCAAGAAATATTAGATAAACTCAATCAGTTAATTGCCGATCCAGAGATTGCGATTGTCTTAATGACAACCAAAGCAATGGAACAGGTAGCTGATGTTGTCGCAAGAAAGAAATTAGTGTTACAACGTCCATTAATTACTGAGATTTCTGACCGTCATGGTTCCGCTAAGATTGGCGAAACAATTGACCGTTATATCAGTGAGGCAATTGGCGTAAAACTATAGAGGTGAGCAATGGAAGAATTTGAAGAGAAGATCATTAAATCCATTAAATCCGATATGCTGAGCCAATCTACTTTAGTAGAAGAAACTGTTATGAAGGAAATTCAAATGATGCATGATGAGCAATTGAATTACTTCATGGTAGGCCTAAAGAAGGAAACTGAAGCTTATCTTGAAAAAGAGACAAACGATTTACGTTTGAGTGCTTCTTCCCAGCTATCCCAAGAAACTTTAAAAATCAAGCATGATTTATTGAAGCTTCGTATGGATTTTATTAATCAATTGCTAGAAGGTGCTAGTAAGAAAATTGAAGACTTTGTTAAGTCTAGCCAATATAAAGATTACTTAGTAGAGAATATGAATCTAATCAATGTTACTCCTACAGGAATCTTTACAGTTAGAAAACAAGATGAAGAATTGTTCAATGAATTATTAAAAGAGAAGAATATTACAGCAAATGTTCAGACGGGATATTTCCGCTTTGGTGGATTTACTTATTCCGATTTAGAAAATCGTTTGGAATATCGTTGCGACTTGAGTGAGAAGCTTGAAGAAGCACGTCTTCTATTCCGTGAACATTCTGGATTCATTATTACGGAAGGAAGTGACGATCATGAGTGATGTAATTTATTCAATTAATGGTTCAGTTATTTCCGTTATCAACACAAAATCTTTCTCCATGCGTGAGATGGTGTATGTTGGTGTAAAAGAACTTCTTGGTGAAGTTATCCGTGTTGATGAAGATAAAACAATGATTCAGGTATATGAATCCACAACAGGTTTAAGACCAAACGAACCAGTAAAGGGAACAGGTCATTTATTAAACGCAACACTAGGTCCGGGTATCTTACGTAATATCTATGATGGTATTCAAAGACCATTAGATGAGATTGCAAAGGAACAGGGTGCCTTCATTGCAGAAGGTAAATCTGTACCTGCATTAGATCTTGAAAAGAAGTGGAATGTGACGATGTTAGTAAAGGAAGGCGATACTGTTAATGAAGGACAGATTTTCGCTACTACTCCTGAAACATCCTTAATTGAACACCGTTCTTTGATTCCGGTTGGTTTAAATGGTACGGTTGTAAAAGCAGTCACAAGTGGAGAATATACAGTAGATGATGTACTACTTGTTGTAAAGAGTGATTTTGATGAATCAGAGGTTGATGTAAAACTGATGCAGGAATGGGCAATTCGCAACCCACGTCCAATTATTAAGCGTGAGCCAATCTCCATTCCTTTGATTACAGGACAGCGTGTTATCGATACAATGTTCCCAATTGCAAAGGGTGGATCTTCCGCGATTCCTGGAGGCTTTGGTGCTGGTAAGACGATGTTACAGCACCAGATTGCCAAGTGGTGTGATGCGGATATCATCATCTATGTAGGTTGTGGAGAACGTGGTAATGAGATGACACAGGTTCTTGAAGAATTTGCGGAATTAATTGACCCTAAGTCTGGCAAGCCATTGTTAGACCGTACGGTGTTAATTGCCAATACTTCAAACATGCCAGTAGCTGCACGTGAAGCATCTATCTATACAGGTGTTACGATGGCAGAATACTATCGTGATATGGGATATCATGTAGCACTCATGGCTGACTCTACATCTCGTTGGGCTGAAGCCTTACGTGAAATTTCTGGTCGTTTGGAAGAAATGCCTGCAGAAGAAGGATTCCCAGCGTACTTACCATCACGTATTGCACAGTTCTATGAACGTGCAGGTATGGTTGATGCGTTATCTGGTAAGAAGGGTTCTGTTACTTTAATCGGTGCAGTATCACCACAGGGTGGTGACTTCTCAGAGCCAGTTACACAAAACACAAAACGTTTCGTACGTAGTTTCTGGGCCTTAGATAAATCACTTGCATATATGCGTCACTATCCAGCCGTAAACTGGACAGATAGTTACTCTGAATATATCGATGATTTAACTCGTTGGTATGATAAGAATGTAGCACATGACTTTATTGACTTACGTCAAGAAATGCAGTCTATCCTACATGAAGAAGCACAGCTGATGGAAATCGTTAAGCTAATTGGTTCTGACGTTTTACCTGAAGATCAAAAGTTAACACTAGAGATTGGACGTGTTGTTCGTGTTGGATATCTCCAACAAAACTCTTTCCATCCAGAGGATACATATGTTTCACTTGAGAAACAATACAAGATGCTAAAGGTAATTCATTATTTAAGACAAGCATGTACACCATATGTTCAAAAGCATATCCCAGTATCTCTAATGACACAGACTGGTGTATTTGAAGATGTGATTAAGATGAAATATGATGTACCAAATAACAATCTAGCTTTACTAGATACATACAATGAAAAGATTGATGCGGCTTTAGCGTCAATTCAATAAGAGAGGAGGATTTCAATGAGTTTACAGTTATTAGGTTTAGATGAAATCCAAGGCTCTCTTGTTGCATTGGATCATGTAAAAAATGTTTCAAACGAAGAAATGGTATCAATCCTTCTAAACAATGGCTCAAGACGTAAGGGTAGAGTTGTTGAAATTGAAGGGGAACGCGCCATTATTCAGGTGTTCGAAGGAACAGATGGATTAGGTAAGACAAATACAAAGACAAAGTTATTAGGTCATCCTATGGTATTAGGTGTATCTAAGGAAATTCTTGGTCGTACATTTAATGGTGTCGGTGATCCAATTGATAACCTTGGTCCTGTATATATTAACAAGTATGAAGATGTAAATGGTAAGCCTTTAAATCCAGTTTCTCGTGAATATCCACGTAACTACATCAATACAGGTATCTCTGCGATTGATGGATTAAATACTTTGATTCGTGGACAAAAATTACCTATTTTCTCTGGTTCAGGTTTACCACATGATAAGCTTGCAAGCCAGATTGTAAGACAAGCCTCATTAACAGGACAGGATGCAGAAAACTTCTGTATCGTGTTTGGTGCGATGGGTGTTAAAAATGACGTCGCAGATACATTTAGACGTTCTTTCGAAGAGACTGGTGTAATGGATAAGGTATGCATGTTTATTAACTTATCTGATGATCCAATTCTTGAAAGAATTATGACTCCACGTTGTGCATTAACAGCTGCGGAATATCTGGCATATGAATGTGATATGAATGTTCTGGTTATCTTGACAGATATGACAGCGTATTGTGAAGCTGTACGTGAATTCTCATCCTCGAAGGGCGAAATTCCTTCTCGTAAAGGTTTCCCTGGATACATGTATTCTGACTTAGCTTCTTTATATGAAAGAGCTGGTATCGTCAAGGGTGGAAAGGGTTCTGTTACACAGATTCCTATCTTAACAATGCCTAACGATGATATTACTCACCCAGTTCCTGACTTAACTGGATATATTACAGAAGGCCAGATTGTATTGGATCGTGACTTATATCTCAATAACATTAATCCACCAATCGGAATTCTTTCATCTCTATCTCGTTTGATGAAGGATGGTATTGGTGAAGGTTATACAAGAGCAGACCATCAAGATGTAGCAAACCAGTTATTTGCATGTTATGCAAAAGTACAGGATGCAAGATCTCTTGCAAGTGTTATTGGTGAAGATGAATTATCTCCACTGGATAAGCAATATATCGCGTTTGGTAAGAGATTTGAATCTATTTTCTTAGGTCAAGGTTATCGTGTGAATCGTTCCATGAAGGAAACACTTGGACTTGGTTGGGCATTACTATCCTTACTTCCTAAGGAAGCGTTAGATCGTCTAGATCCTAAGATTATTGAAGCTAACTATGACTCTGAACACGCTGAGCATACGATTCAGTTAATTATTAAAGGAGAAGAGTAGTTATGGCAGCGCAGGCAGTTGCGACAAAGGGTAATCTTATCAAAGCCCGCAAGTCCCTGGCTCTTGCTCAAAACGGCTTTGAACTAATGGATCGTAAGCGTAATATCTTGATACGTGAAATGATGTCTCAGGTAGAAAAGGTAAAGGTTCTACGTGAACAGATTACAAGTGCTTACCAAACTGGGTACTACTTATTGCAACAGGCAAATATGTCTAGCGGTATGATTACTGCTATCACAGAACATATTAAAGTGGATGATTCGATTAAACTTACATACCGTAGTGTTATGGGTGTTGAAGTGCCAAACATCATCTATTATGAGCCGGAGAGTATGGAAGTACCATATGGATTGGAGGGTACATCATCACGTATCGATGAAGCATACATCCAATTTCAGAAAGTAAAACAGATTACATTAGTACTAGCGGAAGTAGATAATTCTATCTATCGTCTAGCAAATGCAATCTCTAAAACACAAAAACGTGCAAATGCTTTAAAGAATGTTGTGATACCTCGTTATCAATCATCCATTAAAGAAATGACTGAATCTTTGGAAGAAAAAGAACGTGAGGAATTCTCACGTATGAAAGTCATCAAAGCACAAAAAGAGAATTAGGGAAGGTCGTTTGATCTTCCTTTTCCTATACAAAAATCAACCCTATGTTTCCATAGAGTTGATTATGGTTAGTGTTGAGGACCTCCAAATCTGCCTGGGCCTCCGCCACCTTCCATCATAGAATTTGTGATTGAAGTTACCTGAGTTCCATTTACAATAACGGTTCCACCGTTTAATGATGCAGTCAAATCAAAGTCGAATGCAAATTGTGCTGTGATATTGATATAACCACCATTGATTGTTAATGTTCCATTGGCGTCTAAAGCATCTGTATCACCTTCAGTCATTGTGATATCTAAGTTACCACCATTGATTTCTAGTTGTACATCATAGTTTGTT
>CALHUY010000017.1 GCA_938039295.1 uncultured Solobacterium sp. | reverse complement strand
TTGCATATAGTGATTGTGATGCAGTTCTCGTTCAAATGCGTGCAGGTAATTCTGAGATGCGCAGTAAGGATGAAAAAATACCATTAAAGTATGGGTTAGTTGGACAAGAAACTTGTGGCCCAGGGGGCTTTGCTTATGGAATGCGCTCAATTCCTGCAATGATTGAAATGGTAAATGATATTCGGAAAGTAAATAAAAATACTTGGATATTGAATTATACAAATCCTGCAGCTATTGTTGCATTAGCCTTAGATAAAGTTTTTCCAAATGATAAAAGGATTTTAAATTTATGTGATCAACCATATTCAATGATGAGGTCTTTTGCAAAGATTTTAAATAAAAATCAGGCTGATTTACGATGCAAATATTTTGGACTAAATCATTTTGGTTGGTTTACAGATATTTATGATATAAATGGTATTCATTACTTTGAAGAACTAAAAGAATATTTTAAAAATCATGAATTTAAACCATATAATGCTGAGCAGCGCTCTCAGTCCTGGTTAGAAACATACAAGAGAGTAAATAAATATCTAACTTTCTTTCCTGAGTATTTACCTAATACCTATCTACAATATTATTTCTTCCCACAAGAAATTGTTGAAGAGAGCAATCCTCTTTATACGAGAAGTGATGAAGCAAGAGATAGTAGAGAGAAAGAGATATTTGAGCTATGTGCACGTGCTGAAAATGAATTTACAGAGGATACTGTACCATTACTTAAAGGATCTGTATTTGGGAATTTAATGATAGAAGTTGCTCTTTCAATTTTAGCTGATTTGAAAGATGAGTTTGTTTTAATTACAAGAAATCGGGGATTAATACCAAATATATCTGAAGATGCGATGGTAGAGCTATCGGGAAGACTTGGAGCAAATGGATTGATAGTAGAACCATATGGAGAAGTATCTACTTTCTACAAGGGTTTAATTGAGAATCAACATGCGTATGAAAAATTAACGGTTGAAGCTTGTTTAGAACATGACTACACAAAGGCATTGAAAGCTTTGACCTTAAATAGAACAGTAATTGATCCACAACTTGCAAGCAAAGTTCTAAAAGATTTGGAGGAGGCAAATAAAGATTATTGGACTTTGCAGCATGAAAAATAATTCAATTCACAAAATAATGAGGAGGAGTGAAGATGAAGAAGTATAGTGAAAGTATACAAAGATTTGGAAGATCATTACTTCTGCCAATAGGAGTAATGGCACCAATAGGTCTACTATTGGGTGTTTCAGGTGCGTTTTCACAAGCGTACATGATTAAGTTACTACCATTTTTAGGAAATCCAATTGTAAATGGTTTATTCTTAGGAATTCGAAAAGTTAGCGATGTTATCTTCGGCAACTTACCATTACTTTTTGCAATGGGTGTTGCTTATGGTATGTCAAAGAAGGATAAAGGTATTGCTGTATTCTCTTCTGTTCTTGCATATTTAACACTAATTATTGTTATGCATGTTTGGCTAACAAATACAGGAAAACTAATTACAGAAGGCAATATTGCTGTAGGTGGTCAAGCTACTGTACTTGGAATTCAAACGGTAAATGTAAATGTATTTGGAGGTATTATTGCAGGTCTTGTTGCATCATGGGCAACTGCTAAATTCTATAATTTACAACTTCCAATTGCATTTGCATTCTTTGCTGGAAGAAAATCAGTACCATTAATTTCGATGTTCGTTTGTGTAATCTTTGGTTTGATTATTCCATTTTTCTGGACATATCTAATTGCATTCTTCAGCAGTCTTTCAGGATTGTTATTAAGTCCAATTTTGGGACAAATATTAAACGGTACTGTAAACCGAATGTTGATTCCATTTGGACTACATCATGTATGGAATGCTATGTTGCGATTTACAGAAGCAGGTGGTGTTTATACAATTAATGGAACACAATATATTGGCTACTTAGATGCTATGAATGAGATTTTATTCAAATTAGGTCCTGATAGTGAATATTGGTCACTAATGCCTGCACTTACACGTTTTGGTGCACAAAATCAGATGGTAAGAACATTATTTGTATTCCCAGCAATAGGCCTTGCAATGTATCGAACAGCACATAATGAAAATAAGGCATTGGCAAAGGGCTTGATCCTAACGAGTGTCATAACAGCATTCTTAGGAAATGTTACTGAACCGCTTGAATTTACATTCTTATTTATTGCTCCAGTCCTATATATCATGTATGCAATTATTGGCGCAATTGGTGGTATCGCTTTATACTTTATGAATACAGCTGTGGGTTATATAAGAGGAACAATTTTCGACTTTGTAATCTTTGGTGTAATGTATAAGAATTCTAACTGGATTAATATTGTGATAGTTGGTTTGATTGAAGCCTTTGTTATTTACCACCTATTTAAATGGTATATTGTGAAGTTTAATGTTCCTACACCAGGCAGAGAAGAAGAGGCTTCTAATGATAATATATTAATTAGAGAAAAGAGATTTGATGAAATCGCAGCTCTAGTTGTTGATGGTCTAGGTGGCAAAGATAATATTGTTAATGTAGAGAACTGTATAACAAGACTTAGAGTTGATTTTAAGGATAAGACTAAGATTAATAATGAACTGCTGAAACAATCTGGTTGTTCTGGAGTATTCTTCCCAACTTCGACACACATTCATATTGTATATGGGCCACTTGTTGAGTTTGTAAGAAATGCAGTAGATGAAAAGCTAAAATAAAAAGTATGTAGAACGCTATATTAGCGTTCTACATGCATTGATAATAGATGCATGTAGTCATGGAGGTTTTAAAATGTATTTATATTCTAAAAATATATATCTTCCTAACCAAGTAAAAAAATCAGGATATCTGTTTATTGAAGATGGCATAATTAAGGACTTAGTTAATCAGATTGAAGATGGAGTTCCATTTGAAGACTATAGTGATTATTTATTAATTCCTGGTTTCATTGATCAACATCTTCATGGTTGGGGAACAGGAAGTTTTACAAGTCAAAAAACGAAGGATAGTATCTATGAAATGCAGAAACATCTTCCGGATGTTGGAGTTACTAGTTTCTTAGCAACTTCTGGTGCAGAGCCAATTGATGATATCGTTCATGGAATTCAATTATGTGGAGATATCATGAATGAAGACAATACTTTTGGGGCCACTCTTTTAGGTGTCCACCTAGAAGGTCCATTTGTTAGTAAGAAAAATAAAGGAATGATGAATGAAGATTGTTTTAAAGATCCATCTGTAGAAATTATGCAAAGATTTGTTAATGCACAGGTAAAAGATGGGACAATCAAACTAATGACGATGGCAGTAGAATTACCTGGCTCAAAGGAAGTTATTCAGTATTGCCATAAAAATGGAATTCAAATTAGCGTAGGACATTCATCTGCTACTTTTGCGGATATTACAGAATTAAAACAATATGGTATTGGTGGAGTTACACATATGTTTAGTGGGATGAGTGGATTCCATCATCGAGAGTTAGGCGTTGCTGGTACAGCTTTATATTATGATGACTTATATTGTGAATTTGCTAAGCAGACAGGCATGACAGTAAAACCTGAAGCATTTGCAATCGCATATAAACTTAAGGGTCCAAATAGAATTATTATGACTACGGATGATATTGGTGTTGCACAGACGGATAAAGAACGCTATCACTATATTCGTAAGCAAACTTTCATTCCTGATGGAAATAAGTTTATAGTAAGGAATGATGATGGAAGTGAAATTGTATATGACCGAACAAATTATGATGAAATAAAACATTTAGAACTGGGTTATATTTATTCAATACAGAATCTAAACAAGAATATTCATCCGAGCGTTCATGAAATGATTAAAATGACTTCTGAAAATAGTGCAAAATATTTAAATGTCTATGATCGTAAAGGCTCACTTGAAGTAGGTAAAGATGCAGATATCTTAGTTATTGATAAAGATTATAATTTATATGCAACATATTGTATGGGAAGGAAATGCAAATAATGTTTCAATTTTTTAAACCTAAACCAGTTGATTTTATTGCACCTTTTGGTGGGAAAATTATTCCGTTAGAAAATGTAAATGATCCCGTTTTTTCACAGAAAACAATAGGGGATGGATATGCAGTTGCATTTAAAGAAGGTAATGTATATTGTCCTGTTGATGGGGAGATAATTGCTTTATTTCCAACTAAACATGCGATTGGGATTAAAGCAGCTGATCGTAATGAGTATTTGTTGCATATTGGTCTAGATACTATTCGCTTTAATGGCGAAGGTTTTATTGAACATATAAAATTGAATGATAAAGTCCAGAAAGGGCAATTGCTGTTATCTGTAGATCACAAGTTTTTTGAAGACCATCAAGTTGATATGACGTCTATGGTAATTGTTACAAATCTTAGAGGCAGACAATTTAAAATGCTGAAAGATGACATATTATCGGAAAAAGAAGCAGGAGTATTTTATATTAAAAATTAAAGTTATATGCTTCTAGTAATATGTTGCAGGAGGATAAAATGAATCAAAAGAAAATACTTGCTATGATTTTGGTCTATGGTTTATGTGGAATAGCAGCAAATCTAGCACATCCTGTAACACCCACTCTATTTAATATGCATGGATTTGGAAGCAAAGTATTTGGCTATGCATTTTCAATGATGTCATTTGCTAACTTTGCTTTTTCATATTTATGGTCAAATTTATATCGAAAATACTATGCTAAATTCATTGTGTTACTGTGCTGTATTAGTTACGCAATTGCACAGATTTTATTTATTAATGCTCATACAACTGCAAGTCTTCTGTTAGCTAGATTTCTTGCTGGTGCATTTGTGTCAGGGTTATTAATTGGTATTCCGTTTTATATGATTCAATATGTTTCAAAGGAAGAGCGTTCTTCTATTATTACAAAGGTGGCAACAGCATTTAGTTTTGGTGGAACACTCGGATATTTTTTGGGTGGATTGATAGGTAATACAAATATATATATTCCTCTATACACTCAAGTTATTGTTCTACTTGTTTGTGGAATCTCTTTCTTCTTCATCATGGAGAAAAACAAAATTACTTCTTCACAAGAATCAATCAAATCAAAAACAATAATAACTCATGGACAATATATAGCATTGGCTTTGACTTTCTTGGTTTGGGTATCTTCTACCTCGTTGACGCAGACATATGCGTTTTATCTTATTAATATCCTGAAAGTAAAACCAGTTATAAATGGTATTACTAAAGGTGTAGTGGGATTGATTGCATTACTTTTAAATTTATTTGTAACAATACGATTATTAAAGTCTTCTCAGAAAGAGAAATACTTTAAAGTTTATTTGGCAATAGTTGCAACAATGTACTGCGTATTATTATTAAATTTTAGATTTGATTTAGGTTTTATAATATCTGGTATTGTTATTATGAGCCTTGAAACAATGCACTTACCAATCTTGCAATCAATTTGTGTTTCATATAATAAAAATGAAAGTAAAACAGAGATTATAAGTATGCAAAACGCTGCTAGATCATGTGCAATGATTATTGGTGCATATATATCTGGTATTGCTTTTGAATTCAATGTTAAGGCACCATTTGTTATTGCGACCATTTCATTTATTATTGCGTTTATACTCTCATTAAGATTGCGAGAAGATATACAATAATTTTTGATATATATTAAGCAGATAGAGAGAGGGAAAGTATATGACAGTCTATGATGATTCATTGAAATTACATGAGAAACTTCATGGAAAAATATCAGTCGAAGTAAAACAAAAAATTGAATCTAGAGAAGATTTATCTTTAATGTATACACCTGGTGTAGCTCAACCATGCAAAGAAATCTATAACGATTATAAAAAGTCATTTACTCTAACTAGCCGTGGTAATTTAGTTGCTGTGATTACTGATGGTACAGCTGTACTAGGATTAGGAGATATAGGTCCTTCTGCAGCAATGCCTGTGATGGAAGGGAAATGTGCTTTGTTTAAGGAATTTGGGGATGTCGATGCTTTTCCTATT
>CALHUY010000016.1 GCA_938039295.1 uncultured Solobacterium sp. | reverse complement strand
TGTTACCATATTAGAAGCAACCAATGCCATTTGGGTTTCCAATGTAGGCGCATCCCAAGGGGCACTGTATTCTGTAGTATGATAACCACCATCGAATACATCGGTTTTCTCGTCGATATGTGGATCAATCGCTTGCAACCATTTGTAATCAAATGTAGAGCTAGAACCACCCATAGTAGAGATAGAGGTCAGAATCTTGGTTTGTGTAATGCTAGGGTCAGCACACGCACCACGTGCTTGGTTATACACATCATCAGAACTATACGAACCTGAATTAGCAAATAACTTTGCTTGGTCTGTATAAGATTCAATGATTTTTGAAGTCAATGCTGTAGGTGAATTAAACTTACGATAAGACAGTGTAGGATAATTACTTACTGATTTATAGTCACTGCGCATGGTCGTTACACCACTGTTATCAGGAACATCAGTAATACCATCTACTGAATTAATCTTACCTGATTGAATCAAATTCATTGGTGTCATTTTCAACGCATTTTGACTATTGTAAGTTCCAGCACCTAAACCACCACCAAATACAGCAAATGAATCTTTAATGACTGGGACAGCAATGTTATTCAAATAACGTGTACCGATGGTTGATACAGAGTTAATGTAAAACGTAGTATC
The DNA here is from genome assembly GCA_938039295.1 of uncultured Solobacterium sp. GTDB lineage: Bacteria > Bacillota_I > Bacilli_A > Erysipelotrichales > Erysipelotrichaceae > Bulleidia. Next base: position 775 of record CALHUY010000016.1, on the reverse strand, counting down.
TGGTGCAATGATGACATCTTCAGTATTTTGCACATAGCGATTAGTGTGCGCTACGTCAAATCGGTCAGTATAACCTGTAACCAATTCTGTTGTTTCGATATTACCAGATGTTGTACGGATTTGCATCATGAACACAAAACGATCTTCATTCCAACCAAATGGAATAGATACTGAATTAGGTACTACATTGTCTGCAAACGCCAGTGTTTCTGGACGAGATGAAGGCAAGATAAAGTTAGCGGTTGTTTTGGCAATCACTGAACCTGGAATCTTGCCGTTAAAATCACGAATCATGTTACCAATTTCTGCAGCAGCCACACCTGTCATTGTAGTGACATTAGGACGCAGAAACTGGTCTTGATACCCTGCTACCTTAATAAGATTAAGATAGTCTACAATTATTGGTGAATTACGGTGTGAACCAATAAACGTATTAGCCATTTTGAAACTCCATTATATAAATTAATTAAATTCGTCTTGAACAAACTCTTGTTCAGACTCTACTACCAACATCAATTCACCGATTTTATTACGAATGTCTGAAGGTAGAATCAAGCGTTTATCACGTGTGACTAAATTGGATTCTTCTAACCATTTTTCTGGCAATGTCAATAACCAATTATATTCAAACAATCCTTTATGGATTAATTCAATACAACCAATATACGACATATTGCGTTTTTCTGATTTAGTAATCCCACCTAAATCATAGGTTTTTGCCAGGCGTTCAGATAAACCTGCTTCCAGATTTTTACGATAACTTGGTTGAACAAAT
>CALHUY010000015.1 GCA_938039295.1 uncultured Solobacterium sp. | reverse complement strand
GATTAAAAAGGCTGCAGAAAATCTTGGAATGAAGATTACTGAAGGTTTAATTCATTCATCTGACGTATTCTATCGCGAAAAGAACGTTACATACCTACCAAAGGTAGTAGATGAACTACATTGCTTAGGTGTTGAAATGGAAAGTTTTGCACTATTCTCAAATGCAAATGTATTAGGAAAGAACGCAGCTTGCTTACTAACAATTTCTGATAGCTTTGTATCACCAGAAATTACAACTGCTGAACAACGTCAAACAGCCTTCACAGATATGATGAAGATTGCTTTAGACGCTGCAATCGCTGACTAAATCAAAAAGTGAACCAATTGGTTCACTTTTTAATTGCACTATTTAATACTTCCTCATCATTTGGAAACTCTTCCAGGAATGTATCCATCACTATCTGACACAAACCTGCAACTTCTTTTGAATATCCTAGTCGCTTTGGTAAGCGCACAAAGATATTTATGATTTCATCTGCCACATTTCCAACAACTACATGTTCATCGCGTTTCCCCATTCCAAAAAAGTATGATTTTGAATTGTTCTTTTTACTTAAGCGAATGTAGGTTCTGGCTAGATGTTTCCACTCCGCAGTTAGATATTCAGATTGTTCATCATTTAGCGCTAGTTCTCGTAGGAATTGTTGAAATTCCTGCTTTTTCTTTGTAAGTACAAAACTTCCAAAACTTTCATCTGCCATCACCTTCATCATCAAGCATGCATGCATAAAATGATCTGCAGGTTTTCTTAACTTTGCATTTCCATATCGCTTCATTAAAACTTCCAACATGCCCTTTACCATTTCATCTTCACGATGTTCATTTTGGTATTCTTGAAGTAATATATAGCGTTCATAACTATTGTCTAGAGAATAATATCTTTCTTTTAGTTCATTGATTTCCATACCAGTATTATACCCGAGAACCAACATAGAAAAAAGCGGAAGCCATTTCTGGTTTCCGCAAATTGAATTACTTCTTTTGAACGTACTTTAAGCAGTCCAATGTTACCGCAGCTAAGATGATGAGACCTTCAAATACGAACTGAAGGTTTGTATCAATACCTAAGATTGTTAAGGAGTATGTTAACGCTGTAAAGATTGTTACACCGACAACAACACCAGAAATCTTACCGATACCACCAGAGAAGGATACACCACCTACTACGCAGGCAGCGATAGCGTCCATATCCCAACCCTGACCATACGCAGCAGAACCGGAACCTACCATTCGGTTACATTCTAACCATGCACCAAATCCATAGAGTACACCAGCCATAGCGAATGCCATGATTGTTACCTTAAATACGTCGATACCTGATACAGCAGCAGCTTCTGGGTTTCCACCTACTGCATATAGATTCTTACCAAATGTTGTCTTATTCCAAATAAACCATACAACAATTACAGCTGTAGCAGCCCATAAGATGATAGTTGGGAAGTTGCCAATCTTTGGAATAATCATTGCTGGAATATCATTTTCGATAGCACCGAAGGATACACCCTTTGTCGCATATGTAACCATACCGAAGATGATTAACATGTTAGACATAGATGAAATAAATGGGTGCATCTTATACTTCGCCTTGAAGAAACCAGCAATGGAAGTAAAGATTGTACATAAGACAATACATACAAGCAATGCCAGTACTGCTCTTGCACCAACTGGAAGGCTTGTGAAATCAAATACCTTACCAAATACTGCACCAGTATTAATGCCCTTGTGCATGATAATTGTTGAAGCTACCATACCCATACCCACCATACGTCCAATGGATAAGTCAGTACCTGCAAGCATTATCACGCCAGCTACACCTAATGCCAAGAACATTCTTGGAGATGCCTGCTGTAAGATATTTAAGATGTTATTAACTGTGAATAAAGGAGTCTTCTTGATAATTGGAGTAACGATACCTAAACCAATAAATACAAGAATAATAACTAGATATAGACCATTACGTAATAACCAATCCTTACGGTTGAATGTATATAAGTAATGTTCAATCTTCTGTACCTGTGTTTCAGCAAAGCTGAACTTAGACATCTTCAATAGATCGATTAAATGATAACGTTGAATAAACGCTTCGTGTTTACGATCCTTAATTGCTTGTAATTCTTTTTGATATATTAGTTTTGCATCAAAGACTTTGTTTTTATATACATAGTTTTCATCTTTGAGTTCTTGTTTTGCATCAGCGTCATTACCAGTAATCTTAGAAAGATTCTGTGCATGAACATTCTTTAGTTCAGCTAAAAGATCGCTATATCTCTTTGCGGCAAGAGTTTTTTCAGCAGCGCAACTTGCGACAACCTTTGAATAGTATTCCTTTTCAAAATGTTGATTTAAATAAGTAACACCTTCATTGATTAACTTATCTACAGCTGGCTTATTTGCTTTTTCAACTTGTTGAGCAGCTTCTAAAGCCTTTTTAGCCTCAGCGATACGGTTTTCCTTTTCGCTCTTTGATAAGCTCTTATCGTTCTTTGTCATCTGAATTACGTTTAGTAACTCAACAGTCTTATCTGTTCCATCTTTACGTAATTCATCGATTTGTGCTTGAATCTTACCTACGTGGTCCGTAATTGGTTTTAGTAGGCTTTCTTCCTGATCAACAGAGAGAATCTCTGCCCCTAATTTTTCGTTATTTTGACTCATGTCTAACCCCTCCGATTACAAATACATTGCGCTGAGTCTCAGGAGTTCTTCCTGATTTGTCTCTTTTGTATTAACGATTCCGGCAAGACGTCCATTGGACATAACACCGATTCGATTTGTGATACCGAGAATCTCTGGCATTTCAGATGAACATACAATAATTGTCTTACCCATCTTTGCCATCTTGATAATTAAATCGTAGATCTCGTATTTTGCACCAACGTCGATACCACGAGTTGGCTCATCCATCATAAATACCTTTGGATTTCTTTCTAACCACTTACCGAAGATGATCTTCTGTTGGTTACCACCAGATAGTGATGTAATTGCATCATCTGGTCCCATGCACTTTGTATGCATTAAGGCAATTTCTTTAACTGTTGCCTTCTTCATCTTCTCATCAGACACAACGATTCCATTCTTATAGTGATTCATATTTGCAATACAAGTATTGAAAGTTAAGTCACTCTTTAAGAATAATCCGTTAGCCTTTCTTTCTTCGGTAATCATAGCGAATCCATTGTCCATGGCTTCTTTTGCACTATCGAAGTTCATGAGCTTGCCATTGTAATAAACACGACCTGCTGCTCTTGTACGAACACCAAAGATTGTTTCCATTAACTCTGTACGTCCAGCACCTACTAGACCATACAAGCCGAAGATTTCACCTTCCTTAACATCGAAACTAACTTCATCGAGGTAAGGTGCAAACTTCGTAGAAAGATCTTTGATAGAAAGAATCGTTTCACCCGGTGTATTATCAACCGGTGGGAAACGGTTATCAAGAGAACGTCCAACCATCGCCGCAATCAAGTCATTCATATTTGTATCGGTAACGTCTTTTGTCATAATCAACTTACCATCACGCAATACAGACACCTGATCACATATATCAAAAATTTCATCCATCTTATGAGAAATATAGATAATGGAAATACCCTGACTACGTAGTTTACGCATCATCTGGAATAACTTCTTAACTTCTGGTTCAGTTAATGATGATGTAGGTTCATCCAAAACAATAATCTTGGAATGATAAGAAATAGCCTTTGCGATTTCGCACATCTGACGAGCAGATACGGACATCGTACGCATTGGCTGTGTCAAATTGACTGTAATACCTAAACTACGGAATAACTCAGAAGCCTCCTTCTTCATTCTTCCTTCATCAACAACACCTAAAGAGTTTACTGGATAACGTCCTAAGAATAGGTTATCAATAACACTACGCTCTAAGCACTGATTAAGTTCTTGGTGAACCATCGCAATACCATTTTCAAGCGCATCTTTTGGACCAGTAAAACTTACTTCTTTTCCATCTAGGAAGATACTTCCTTCATCTTTTTGATATGTACCGAACAAACACTTCATCATAGTGGATTTGCCGGCACCATTTTCACCCATGAGACCCATAATTGAGCCGGGTTTCACATCTAAATTGATGTGATCAAGTACTCTGTTTCTGCCGAATGATTTCGACATGCCCTTTATCGACAAGATTAAATTGTCATTTCTTTCTGACATAATTGATTTACCCCTGTTTAACTAAAAATCATAAGCAGTATGGTTAACTACAAACTACTTAGAAAGAGGCTATCAGGTTTTCAAAAGCCTACCTGCTAGCCTCTTAGAAAATCTTACTGAATTACTTTAAGAGTGAAGTATATGATGTAGCGTTGTCTGTCTTAACCATGTTAATAGCATACGCATCATATTGACTTGGGTTTCCTAAACGGTTTGTGATATTTGACTCAGTCTGACCATCACCACCGATGTATTCAACATCCAAGTGTAGTAAGTCATCATACTTTTCAAGTAATGGCTTGTATGTTGAACTTAAGAAGTTGTCTGAAGCGTTATAGATGTCCAACCAAACCTTCTTAGTTTCGCTCTTAACTTCCTTAGATACTGGTTCAAATGTCTTAGTTGCATCCATGAAGTCCTTGTAGTTATCAGCTGTAACAGCAAGGTTTAATGCATAGAATGAACGATCTGCTTCGTTGTATACGTAGTCAACGCCTTCTTTAAGAACGTTTCCAGCTTCGTCAGCAGTAGCGATACCTGTCTTGATATCAACACCATCTAAAGCGTTACGTAATACTCTTAATGTTAAGTAAGCCTGAACGTCAGCATGCTGAGAAATTGTTCCGCCGTAACCTTCAGCGATAGCAGCTACTGCATCACTGTTAGCATCGTAACCGAATGTAGCAACCTTCTTATCCTTAGCCCATGCTGTGAACATTGACATACCCATACCATCGTTATTAGAAATAACTAAGTCAATTTCATCACCAAATGAAGCTGACCATGTACCGATAGCGTTACCTGCAGTAGCAGCATCCCATGTAGCACCTGCAGAGTTCTTCATTTCCTGAGAAGCAAGTTCGCGAACCTTGAAGTCGCCAACCTTACCATCCTTAACAACTGTAGCAGAACCATCTGTATTTGTTCCTGCTGGAGTAGCATCGACAGCGCCATCCTTTTCAACAGCTGTACCTAAAGCCTTACGAACACCTCTTGTACGAGCGATAGAGTCGTTGTGTCCAACGTCACCAATAGCTAATACATAACCGATAACACCATCACCATTACGGTCGATGATATCCTTATGAGCTGCGATGTAATCAGCTACCATCTTACCCTGTAATTCTGCACCCTGGTTAGCATCGAAACCTACATAGTAAGTATCCTTGTTGAAGTTTAATGCTTCTTTATCTAACTCACCTGTTGTGCTGTTAGATGGCTGACGGTTGTACCATACTAATGGCTTATCAGCGTTTGAAACTGTTGATTCTGTGCTAGAGCTTCCGCCTGTGCTGCTTGTCTTAGGACCACAACCAACGAGTGATAGTGCTAAAACTGCAGAAGTCATAACCGCAAATAATTTCTTCATAAAAGTTTTCTTTCCTCCCCTGAATTATTTGGCTTTGAAACTGTGGAAAGCGCTTTCGCGTTTCCGATGAAAAAATAATATCACCATGCAAATTGACCGTCAACGCATATCCTCTTTATAAAATCTTAAGGATTTACTATTTGTATTTTTAATATTACGCTGTCTGGAAATTATAAAATGTAAAAAAGTGGCTATCTATAGCCACTTTTTTAAACTATTTAATTTTATGCAATTGTCATTTTTGTTTATAATTAATTTTATTTTATACCAATTAGTACAAATAAAATAACAAAAATTAACAATTTAATTTGTGAATTTTTTATTTTACTTGAAAATTATACTGTTCTCAAATCTTTTCAAAACGATATTTTTGTCGTATTTCTGGGTACTTTTCGTGATCCACTTCCCCTACAAACATCTCATACGGTCTGACGTATAATCCCTTATCTCCATATAAAGCTCGGTATACAACCATTTTCTCGCGCGATTCCGAGTGTGTAGCCTCGCCAATATATTCATATAGATATTCAAACCCATCTTTTTCAACTGTCTCTCTTTTAAAATGTTGGATGATATCACCTTGCATAAAGTTTCTCATATATTTTCTCCCTTATTAATATATAGCATATCGAAAAGCTTATTATTTTCAAATAAACTCATACATAAAAACTGAGCTATCTCAGCGGATAACTCAGTCTTATTTATTTTATTGTTTGGATAAATCGATGTTTACAATATATACATCACCTTTATGTTCATTACCTTGTTTATCTACATAAATATCCTGTGTTGTAATTGCTACTTGTGTTATACCTTCAGGAATTTCAAATACTAGAACACCTTCTTTAGATTCTCCAGGAGTCAATGTATATTCCTTTTCAAACTCTTCATTGAAGATGGCTTCCTTATCATAATAAGAATTAGGTCCTGCTGCACCTGGATCATCAGCATTTAACTTATCCCATTCGATAATGATATCTGATGAGAACATTGTAATATCCTTATTAAATGTATTTTCGATATTTAACTTAACACCAACAAATTGTTTTCCAGCTTCTGGTTTAATTCCATTAATATCTGTTGATGATAAATAATCTAAAACTGTCAAATCAAAGAACATTGTTTGAGCTGTATCTCCAACTTCATATTCATGGTAGCTATCGTCTGTTCCTGTTGTTGTATTGTTTTCTGTACCTCCATTTGTATTGTTTTCTGTACCTCCATTGTTTTCATTAACAATGTCAGATAATGTTTTTCTTGTGCAACCAGCAGATCCAAATGTAACTGCTAACGCTAACAATAATACACTTAATTTCTTCATTCTATTTTTCTCCTGTTTCCCCAATTGAAACTATGCAAACTATTGCATCTGTATATAGTATACCAATAAATACACCATAAAATATAGTAAAAAGAGCAAAAACTCTTTGTCAAAAACAATAAAAAACTACTAAAATATATAGATTTTTACACAGAAATGGAAAAAAGGTATAAAAAAAAGCCCCTGACTTTGGACTAATAAGTTAATGGAGCGACAACCCCACTTTATCCATATAAAGTACTCTAACTAACTTATGATTATATTGTATACAATTGTATATGATTATGCAACAACTTTTTTATTAAATTTCTAACAGTAAACAAAAACTTGAGTACTGTTAGAATGAACTTTATCTCTTTAAGACTGCTATCTTTTTCCCTTGCTTCCTCTGAATATAGTATTAACACTCATTTCTTCAAAATCCACAATAATTTGTTGAATGTATTTTCTAACATAAGTTGTAAGTTCTTCTTCATCCAAATTTTCATCCTGGCATCTATATTTTATCTCAGATATTTCCCTTCTTTTCTCTGCAAGTTCGTTGTATCTCGTAAGCAACACTTCGTCTCTTCCATTACTTATAACCATATCAAGAACTATATTCATTTCTTCATCAATTTCCTTTAGCTTAGAGTAAGACTTTTTCTGTTCTAATTTAATTTGCTTATCAATTAAATATTTCTTTAATTGTCCCTTAACGCTATCCCTTATTATCTCTTCGCTGATTCGTTTCTTACATTCACTGCATACATAATACTTATATATCTCCCTATGCTTTGTATGCTTTTTCTTCCTTGAACTACAATCACAAACTAATGTATGCTTACAACTCTTACATGTAACTTCTCCCTTGAATAGATATTTATATCTTCTGCTTCTTGATTTCAAATTTGTTAATCTAATTGCTTCTAACTGTGTCTCTTTATCAACAATCTGAGGTATAACATCATCATAGTTATTTCCACCAAACACCAGAGTGCCACTATATACTAAATTTCTTACTATTTTATAAATATCATTTTTCTGCCATTTTCTATTTAATACTTTATTTCTTCTATACTCTGATGTTACATTCCATACATTCATACCTTTATTTACGATGCAATCAAATATATTTTTGATAACTTCTGCAGTTTCATCATCAATAATCAAATAATGTTTATCATCTGGGTTCCTTTTGTATCCTAGAGGGACTTTCCCTTTGCAATAAAAACCTCTTCTTGCAGCCTCTTCTAATCCTCTTTTTGTTCTCCAAGATATGCTGTCTTCTTCCCATTGCGATATAACACCTATAATCATAATAAACATTCTTCCTGAAGGTGTACTTGTATCAATGTTCTCTGTAATACTGATCAGTTCTATATGATTTTTTTCTAGTATTTCTATTAAATAAGCTAAATCTTTTACACTTCTAGTTAGACGATCTAGATTATGAATGATTAATGTATCAAACTCTTTTGATTTAATTAATTGAATGATTGAATTCATCTGTGGTCTTTTTAAGTTCTTTGCTGATACACCACGCTCTTCTTTAACTTCTAATGTATAACTATTCTTCTCATATTTGTATTCACAGTAAAGTTCAATCTTTCGTTTCTGTTCTCCAAGATTGTATCCATTAATTACCTGCAGCTGCGTTGATTCACGAACATATCCAATTATTTTTTTCATACTTAACTATCTCCTTGTTATTTTTGTGTGCCGGCATCAAGCACATAACAATTAAATAAAGAAAAAATACCAATATTCAACATTCGTATACTGGTATCTTAGTTATATATTTATAGATTATTTAATTCATATTTTTTAATTTCTTTATATAGTGTATATCTACTTAATCCTAATCTCTTGCACATGTATTTCTGAGTAATGTTTCTTTTCTAATTTGATTATTTCTTTTTCTTTGGTTTTGGTACAGGCAAATCATCATACATAGCATCAAACAAGCCAATTAGAAACTCTTTATTATCAACCTCATCTACCAATAGCATTTCCTTTGCTCCATCATACGGCAACTCATACACTGCATTTGGCATATAATTTATCGCAGACTGCACAGGTTTAACAAGTAATCTATCATCATATATTCCGCCAATAATTTTTCCTTTGTAATAGATAATAAATTCTCCCATCATGGCTTTATAACTAACATTATCTAATTCAGATACTTGTTCTAAAATAAAGTCTAAATATTCTTTACTTGAAGCCATTTTTATATCTCCCCTAAATTACTAAAATTTCAATAGTCCATTTTCGTCAAACTTGAAATTTGAACCCCATACAACTTCCCAATAATATCCATCTAAATCAGAAAAATATGCGTGATATCCACCCCAAAAAGTATCTTGCGGTTCTTTTACAATTTTTCCACCAACATTTCGTACTAATTCAATTACACTATCAACATCTTCTTTGTGTTCAACATTATATGCTAATGTAATTCCAGAAAACCCATTTCCATGTGGCGGATTATTTTCATCAATATCTTTTGCTAATTGTTCCAAAGGAAATAGTTCAAATTTTGTTCCCGGAGTATCGAAAAAACATACTGGCGGATTATTTTCTTTGCAATCAGTCTTATATCCTAAACCATTTCTGTAAAAATTTATTGACCTTTCCATATCTCTAACACCTAAGCAAATACAAGTAATCTTATTCATTGCTACCTCCACAAAAAGTTCCAATTTATTTCACTCAATACTTTTATATCATATTTTTGCTTAGTTTTACAGCCCTACATCGCGCTTCTTGACCTATATTAGTTCCCTGTTTTCTTACAGTAATTTTCTATGCTATTCTCACTAAATCATCAATCGTCGCTCGTCTTATATATTTCATGCTTCACACCACCAAATTTTTATATTCCTTATAGAGTTCCACAAACAAAAATTTATCTATGCTTGCATGCACCCTACCTTTATACTTACCATTTCGTTTAGCAACGGCAATTCCTTCAGCTTGCCGTTCCAATAATACTTCTCTTTCAAACTCATTTAATGCTGCAATGATTGTTAGAAATAATTTCCCTGAAGCTGTACTTGTATCAATCTTTTCCTTCTGTGATTCAAATGCAATTCCCTTTGCATGCATACTTTCCACTAAATTAAGTAAATCCTTTGTTGTTCTACTTAACCTAGAGAAGGACTCAACTACAATCGTATCTCCTTCTCTAGCAAACTCCAGCATAGCTTTAAGTTGTGGTCTATCCATATGCTTCCCTGTTGCCTTATCAGCATAGACTTTTTCAATATTTAATTTTTTGAGTAACTCGTCTTGTCGTGCAAGTGATTGATGCTCTGTAGAAACTCTTTCATAAAATATTCTCATATAGTATTTTCTCCCTATCATTTTTGTTCTCTGTCCAACAAATTTTCAACGAACGAAAAAAGAGGAATAACTTTCCTCTTTTTGTAAATATTCAATTTTTATGAAGTTAAAAATGCTTTTATTCCATTTACTTCTATATTTTCTCTAGTTCTTCTTTAATGGATATTATTATCAATCATATCAAAATGTACAATAATATTATCCACTTACATAATAGTCTTATCTTTCAAGTTTATAATTCTATTTGCATAGCGTTGAAGATTTTTATTGTGTGAAATAATTAATACTATCTTATTTTTAAGTAATGGTAGGATTTCATCAAAAGCCTTTGTCTCTGTATCAGTGTCCATCGAACTTGTTACTTCATCCAAGATGATAACATCCACATCTTTGCAATTAGAAATCAATCTTCCTAATACAATTTTCTGCTTGTCACCACCAGATAGATTTGTTCCATCAGACGTGAGCTTTAGATTTTCTTTGCCGACAAATTTATCAAAAAATAACATTTTTTCGTACTCTTGATTTGCATCACCATTTAATTCAATATTATCTTTTACCGTGCCATTAAAAATGGAATTCATTTGTGATATATATGCCACTCTCTTTCGCAGTGAAGATAAGAGAATTTTCTTTTGTTCAATACCATTGAAGAAAATATTGTCCGCATCCACAAAACCCATTAATGATTTTACAAAGCTTGATTTTCCAGTTCCAGTTTCTCCAGAAATAAATACAATATCTCCTTGGTTAAATGTCATGTTTATATTTTGGATTAAGATATTCTTTTTGTATTTAATTGTCGTTCCTTTGAATTCAATGTTTCTAATATGATCAATTTCATCTCCACCCATTCTCTCTAAATTATTTTCGATATCATTTGTCAAGAATTCAAAAGAAGCATTCACATCTTTCATATTTACATTTAATGACACCAAATCATTAAATGCCTCAAAACAGATAACAATAATCATAATATCAAACAGGAACATTGACATATCTATACTATTATTTGCAAGTAAGATTGCTAATACCAAGTACATGACATACTGAAGATTTGCGATGATACTATTTAAAACATAACAGAAATTTCCTGCATATGTATTGATATCTGTTGTTTCACGATGAATATCATGTACATTTTGATTTAGAATACTTTGTATTTTGCTCGAACCACCAAATTGTTTAATAAATTCAACGTTATTAAAAATAGAAATATTATCCGCAAAGCGTGAAGCACACACATCTTGAAGTCTCTTACTTTTCTTAGAAAGCTGAATATTTAAAACCTTATAGCCGTAATACTGAATTACTAGCAACAATCCCAGTATTCCAATTAATAACAAACTATCTTTACCAATCAATACCAAGCACAGAATAATCGTTAAGATTGTTTTAATATAACTTGGAATTGTCGTAAGGATAAAATCAGCAAACTGATATACTGCTGTACCAATTCTCTCAATATAGTATGCAGCACCTTTTTCATTGTATTTTTGACATACTACCATTGTTAATTCATTGAAAATTTCCATGTTGATATTCTGCTTATATTTTATAATCGCACTTTTCTTAATTTGAATAATTAGTAGATTAATTAGCAGTGTAACAACGATAATCACAAAAATAATCAGATATTTTTTGATTTCTAAATCGCCATCAATTACCTTCGAAACTGTAATTGGTAGTACGAATGCTAACAAAGCTTGAATAATAACAAGAATTGTAATTACACCAACATATCTACCATTATCCTTAATTAGCCGAAATACATTTTTCAATTTCATAAATTCCCTCCATAATTATCTTTTATTTTCTTAACAATGTCGCAGATATTCAGTTCATTTATATGAGGTATTTTCAGGTCTGGTTTTGTATCTAAAATATCTTTATTAAATACCAAGTATTTACTGTTTGGATACATAATATTTAGATCAAAATATTTTGTACTTTTAGTAATATAATTTTTTCCAAATGTTTTTTCTCCAACCAATACCGCCCCTTCGCTATCTTTCAATAAATTAGCAAAAATCTCTGCAGAACTAATAGTAAATCTACTAATCAATACATATATTCTGTTTTTGAGATTACCTTTTGTAGAAACTATATTAATATAATTATTATGCCTTTCGGCATAAACTTTACTACCCCTATTTATTTTTTCATAAATATTAAACATATCCGTCAATTTGCCCCCACGATTACTTCTAATATCGATTACAATAGGCTCATTATTATCTATTATAAGATTATTCATTCTTTCCGCATCTTTGAAATCAGGTATCCTTATATAATTTCTAATTTTAGTTTTCTTTTCTAAAGTACTATTTAGTACTACTCTTATATCCTCGTAAATAAATTCATACTTTTCGTTTCGCAATCTCATAATTTTTAATTTTTCAGAAACTATATTATTTTCTTTATTAATTTCATTTTTTTTATACTTTTTTGGAGAGATAATCAAATCTCCTATACGTATGCTTTTAAAATCTGATGTATTTCTAATTACATAGTATAAATTAGTATATATTTCTTTGTACCATATCCCAATAAAATCTAAGATTAGTGATTCATTTTTACTGGAAATTATAAAATCAGAATTCAGATTATTAAGAAAAAAATTTATTGAATCTATCGTAAGCATTTCCGGATTACCATTTACTATCTCTCCCAGTAATTCAATAAATGTATCATAAAGAATCATATTATTATTTTTCATAAGAATAATCCCTTTATATACGACCTTGCTTCTTCCTTAAAGTAATCGCACATAAAATAATTTTTCCTATTTATTTTTCCATATAAATTTTTGCAAAGCGCTTTGCATCCATTGCCACAGATGAATTTATATACACAATCCTTGCATTCATCAATTTTTAAAACATTTTGATTAAACAAAGCATATACTTTACTTCTTTTTAAATCATCTTGCCAACTATCCTTTTTTATGTTTGTAATTAAAAATTCTTTCTTTAATAGCATCTGACATGGATAAACATCACCATTTGAATCGATTGCAATCTCAGATTTACATGCTCCACAGATTTTTATTTCCATCAAATTTGAAACACTATCATCATGAGGGTAAGGAATAAATTCACTAATTTCTGACTTACTATTTGGCAGATAAACACATGTAATGTGATTAAATTTTTGTAGAGATAATTTTTGCTTAATGTACGCTAATTGATCAATATTGTTTTTAGTTATCACACTTCTGATATATATTTTATTTCGCTTGGATAATGGGATATTTAAAATATTACTATAAACATTAAAATTTTTTGATAATTTTCGATTCAGTTCGTTCAATGTATCATCTAAAGAATCTAAACTGATGATTATCTTATCCACATAGTCTATAATACTCATTATTTTATTAATCATTGTCCCGTTTGTAAGTAAGGTTACTTTAACATTTTTTGGAATACTATCTAAAATATCCTTAATATCACCACGTAAAGTAGCCTCGCCACCTGTCAAAACTATTTCCTGGATACCGGCCATATCCAATTGTTTGACTACATATTTCCATTCATCAGTTGATAGCTCTGGCTTTTTATTATTTAAATTCTTTTGGTTATAACAATAGTAACAATTCAAATTACATCGCTGAGTCAAATAGATATACTTTATTAATTGGAATAGCATATCCTTTTTTATTTTCACCTAAATATGAAATAATATTATCATACGTACTATCACCAATTTGACTTGCAAATTTAGCAATATTTTCACTTGAATCACACTTTGGTACCCCAAATTCAACAATTCCTGCAATTTCTTTTTTTGTCTTAGAGATGTATATGAAAGCATATGATTTTTGATTTAAAAATCGTTTTCTATACTCATATTTCTTTTCCTTTTTTTGCATTTTAACAAAGTATTCTTCACTTAAACTCAAAATAATTTTATTGTTCTTTTTAAGAATATCTATTAGATTCATACCTTATCTCCAAATAATTTTACACAATTATACATACTACAACAACTAAATCAAATTATTTCTATCCAGCTTTGAGTCAACTCCCACTCGGAAGAAAAACTCACTAAACTCATCTGTTTCAAATATCTCCAACAATTCTCTCATATGCCATATCAAATTTGCCGTAGGTATATCCTTCCTATCAAGCCAGAACACTTTTCCTTCTTCTGAAGACTTTATTTCTCCTTCATACTTATTGGTTTTATACAGTATTACAATATATCTTGTTCCATCTTCCTGGATCCAATCCTTAAAACCACATGGTTGCAAGTCTGAAATTGTGAGACCTGTCTCTTCCTTGATTTCCCTTATCATCGAATCCCTTAAAGATTCTCCTTCTTCAACATGACCGCCCGGAAATACCAAGCCCCCCCTATATTTTGTACCTGCCTTTTCCTGAACCAAAACCGCATCGTCATTATATACAAGACACATATTTGTTAATTCAATTTCTGTTTTTCTCTCCATACAACATCATCCTTTCAAGAAGGTTAATATACCAAATTCCAATAATTACATCAATTCCTTTTTTGTTTTGGTTTGTCCTTCAAGCAAATAAAATTAGTAAAAATCATTTCCACCATGTTATGTACAAATAGACTATAGCCTATTTGAACATTTTCCTTTTTACATATTATATGTGTATTTAAGATATATTGAATACCCTAAATATACATTTTTGTTTTTTCTATAAAATAAAACCTAAAAATTCAAAACGAGAAGATAGATTGGGCATCACAAAACATAAAAGCTTCTGCAGAAGCTGTAAAACGTTCCAATGAAAAGCTAAATAAGATAGACCTAGATAGCCTAGAATACATCACCAATACACTAAAAGAGTTGGATAGCAGAACGTATAAGACTTATACCGCATTATTAGACAGTAAAAAAAGAGCCTATGAAGAGGCTTTAAATGAATTTATATCAGAACATGATAAGAAGAAAAAAGACCTGGACAAGCTCATCCAGGATAAGCAAGACCAGGTAAAATCTCTGGATAAAAAGATAGAGGAACTAGAACACATAAAATCTTCCAAAGAAGCCAAGAAAAATATATCAAAACATCTGTGGATCGTGTTTTTGTCAGCTTTCATTTTAACCTCTGCTGTAACCATATCCATAGTAGCTGGATGGGGCATAGCACTGGTAATCAATAGGATAGTCGCATTCGTATTAGCACATTTGCCATGGTTTTTAGGAATTGTTTTAATACCGATCGTGTTATTTATTCTTATCAAATCACAATAAAAGAGAAGTGATAAACTTCTCTTTTTATTTGGCTAAATATAATTATAACACTTATAACATAAAAATTTCAGACTGGTTTTTTAATAATTATTAGCACTAAAATTTATATAGATAATACAGAAAGAAAGGATAATTATTATGTGTGTTGCAAGGTATAAGACCGGCATTTAAGTTTAATGTAGTAATCGTTTCTATTTATTTAATAAAGAGAGGAGAAAATATGTTTAAGAAAATAATTACAGCAGTATTAGCTACATTAATGCTTTTAATCGTTTTGCCAACTAAAGTTTTAGCTGAAGAAACAGAAAATAATATTACAGATGAATATAAATATACTGATTTAGATGGTAAAACTCATCAATATTACGATGTTCATGGAAATCCACTTACAATTAGTGAAGTTGAACAGTTAATGCAACCAAAATTAGTATCATTAGAAATTCAACCAACAAGAGTACCAATTTATCCGGAAGCCGATGTTGTTCTTGTAAACTCTTCTTATGAAACAACAGGACCTCGTAGACAAGTATCCCCAAGTGTTGTTGGACCAGCCACGCTTACGTATGGACAGTCTGTTTCGGTATCGAGTTCTATTGGTGTAAATTTTGGAGCTGAAATTAATAGTAGAATTTTTAGAGCACTTGCACTACGATTTGGAGTTACATTTACACAAACAACTACTTCAAATACTTCATTTGGTGCTGCCTTCCCAGTTCCTGCAGGTAAAACAGGTGCAGTTTATTTTACCCCATTCTTATATTCTGGATATTGCACATATGTTGATACAAACTATCAAGGGACTGGAACATATGTTTCATTCCCAAAAATGAATGGAGTTTTTGCCGCTGGAGTTTATGAATTGATTACTTGGTAATTAGCATCTAGTTTAGTTGTTTTTGATAATTAATCATATATTTCTTTGAATATGTTAGCAATCTTTTAAGAACATAGCATTCTAGAGATAGGAGGTAAATAATGAAAAAAAGTATATCAGTTATATTATTGATGGCAGCTATATTAAATTTGTTGACAGGGTGTACTGTTCAAAACCAAAGTGAACAAAAACATAAATCTTCTGAACATAATCAATCTAAGAAAGAAGAAACTGCGAAAGAAGAAACTGCTATTGATATTAATAAATTGTCATCACTACATGAAATTTCAATCTCTGAAGAATCCTTATCAGATAAGTCTAAATTTTTTGATTTGGAAGGCAATCCGATTAATCCGAGTGAGTTATCATTAAAAAGAGGTGAATATTATATAATTGATGATTGTTCTATAGCCATTAGTGAAGTGATTTTATCTCCTATTCAGATTGATGCAAATTATAAAGTTTTAAAAGATCAATACGTTGAATTTGCAAATCTTGCAAGTTATTCAAGTGTTGAAAATGACAACATACAGATGAAAAATATATTACAACGTATTATTGGTTTTAATACGATACTTCCAATATCACATAACTTAAGCCAAATACAATATATTCCATCTTCAGATATTGTTATTACAATCTATTTCTATCCAATTTGTTATAAAGTTGATGCAATTAATTACTCATTTTATACATTAAAAGGAGCTCATCAATTTGACGGATTATATTGTGATGGCATTTATGAAATTCGAATAGTTGAATAGTTAAAAAAATTTTAATCAATAGTATATAACCATAATGTTGTAACAGCGTAATTTTAAATAATTACGCTGTTATTTTAAATTACTTCTATAAAATTGAATTGGTAATTTGCCACACGGTTTTTAGGAATTGGTTTAATACCGATCGTGATATTTATTCTTATCAAATCACAATAAAAGAGAAGTAAATCACTTCTCTTTTATTGAAATAAATGAGTTAGTATTTCTTTTATGATTTCATCAGTATTTTCTTCGGATATATTGTTGGAAAAAACTTCTATTATTCCTTGTAATTTATGTCCATGATAATTATCACACACAGTACAGAAACTTAACGTTTTCTCATTATTTGAAATATATTTTAATTTTATATCCATATTTTTAATTATGAGTTGAGTATAACTTTCTTCTTCATCTGGAATTTTTGTAATTTTGTAAGGTAAATAAATATCACAAATATATAGTGAAATATCGTACTCTTTTTGATTTCTGTACGATTTTATCTTGTACTTATAATAATTTCCAATTATTTGTGGCTTTGCAAAATAGTTTCTGTGTATTTCAATTTTACCAGTAATTAAATTTTCTAGTCCACAATCCCATGGTGGAACACCAACTTTGCATCCAAGTATATCACTATAGTCAAAATTTAAATAAGACGTATGTAGACTTTCTTTTTTTGACTGTTCTGTATCTAACTCAGTATTTCGATAAAACTGATATTGAGGATATTCTGCTAATGGCCCCATTAAAAGTAAAGGAGTTAATACACATATTAATATTATAGTAAATATAGTTATGATTCCTAAAACTAACCCGTGTTTTATATTTTTTTTGTCATTTATATAAGCAAACATTAGATGCTACCCAAATTGCATTTACTACCGCTCTATAATTATTACTGTCTGAAAATGTAAATGAACCATTCTCATTTTTCGTATAATCAACCCATGTATCTATACATTTATAGTATTTAAAATCGTCACTGACAGCATATCCCGCTACCCAATGATCTCCATATTCACTGCCAAGGAGTGATACTAATCCGAGACAAACTACTCTATCATGTTTAATTTGTAGAACAACACTTGAATTTAGTAGATTAAAATATGCTAAATATCCATGATGTCCATAGTGTTTTTGATAAGTATTAAAATATTCATTAATTCCTGCAGCTAAATTTGTTGGTAAAGTTCCATTCTGATGTGGAAAATCAATTGCATACCACATTGCTTCATATAATCGTCCAGGAGTATTCGAAAATTGAGGACGCATAATTGTAGGAACAATATTATTATCAACATAATCATCCGAATAAGCTAACATAATTGTAGACGCAACAGTTCCACAGATTCCTTTTGGATTAAGATGTTCATTAGTATATGTTGGATACTGCCCCCAATTATATAGTCTCATTTTATCTTCCGATATACCTATCCATGATACATCATATTCTTCTGGTGTATGATTAGGTTCTTTAGATGGCTTGCTTTGATCATCTTTTGATTGAACACATTTAAAATTTGCTATATCATCATTTTCTAACATTCTTTCGTTAGCTTCCCTAATCATTTGTTCTGCTTCATTATTTTCTGAAAGACTTCTGGAAAATCTTCTTGCAGTGTTTAAAGAATTACAACTACCGTAATTATGTGGTCCATAATAAAGTTTATATTGTTCAACTTCTTTCTTATATGGAGAATCTATACCTACAGCGTATTCAGATAACCATAATTTTGTTCTAGTGAAAATAGCATATCCTTGTGGTTCAAGTTCTGCCAAAATATATGTCGGTTCGTTATTTATGTCATACAAAACATCTATAGTTTTAACCGTATAAATTTGTTGTTCTATATTGCTTATGGATTCCGCTATAATATTTATTGCATACTCTTTTTCTTCTTCTGTCAATTCACTATCATTATCTGCCGATACAAAAGATATAGGATGTATACATATCAACATAAATAAAGAAATAATAAAGCAAAACCCTCGTCTAAAATTATTCATAAGTCCTCCTATTATTTAATCAAATTATCTGACTCAATTTAAAAAAAACAATTCTTAAATTAATGTTATCAATGGGTGTATGATTATTACGATGAGCGCTTCTTATAGTACATATTAATTTGAAATTGTCCACATAAAAAATTACTACATCAAACTTAAATACCTGTCTTATACCTAGCAACACATAGATGATAAATATTATATTCCTTCATACAATGTATCCCCTTTTCTTGTTATCTTTATAACTTCATCATAGAGACTTTACTGCAAATTACTAGTCTGTTATTTGAGTTCAAAAAGAATTATAATAAATATATTGAAGACAAGAAACCCAAATATGTATAGTTAGTACTTTGGTATTTAATAATTCTAATATTGCTACGCTCTTATAAAAACGCTTTCTTCGATCCAGGTATGAGGTACTATTAAACAACTGGCTTATTACTATTCACCAGCATCTTTAATAATACCTGGTTGTACACTAGCTCTTCATCTTTATGAGTCCAAGGCTTGTGTATAATCGTCCATCTACCATCTGTCGCAACTCCCATTACTCCAATATACTTTGCTTTCTTCAGGTAATCTTTGTATCTATCATTGATTACCTTTTCTTTTTCTAATGGAATCACTATAAAAGACTTATGACAGAAACGGCTGTTTTCTTCAGCTTGTGCTATAGCCTTCTTAATATCATCCAGTTTGAACTCAAAGGATACAAATTGGATTGCTGTTTCTTTTGTTATTTTATTTTCCACTAATTCTGCAGTAAGCAAATCTACACCACCATGTCTAGCAACACTCTCGAATTGACTAGCTAGAATGTTTGTTCTGTATTTATATTTATCCCAAAACGCTTCTTTTAAGCGTACTTCTTCTACAAACTTTATTGTATTCATTATTACTTCTCCTTATTTTGCGGCACCTAATCCAAATCCTGCAGTAGGAATCAATGATTGTTTCTCCTGCAGTTGTTCAACACCTGTTTTTAACTCTGCAGATAACTGAGGATCACCAGACAGTAGGTCTTTCTTACTATCAAATGCATCACTAATCTTTTGGTCTGCATCATAATACTCTTGAACGTTATACACTCTTACATTACGCAATCTTCTTGTTTCTCCAGGAACATACTTCTTCTTATTCTTGTAAAATGAATACTTCTTATAATTCCGCATTCTGAAGATATATGCCTTCTTTCTTGCACTGATAATAACTGCATCACCCATAGATAATTGTTGTAATTGATCCGTAGAAATAACTGGAGCCTCCTCATAAGAACCCTTATCAGATTTCCACACAAGCTTCTTACCACTCATAGCTGAAATACGCTTGATCGTATCCATATCCTTACCATATAGGTAAATAAAGTTAGCTGAGTTATTTTCTATGATTGATTCAACATCCCTACCATATATCTCAGAGAACTGATGTAGATCCTGGACTACCATAAATGATCTAAATCCTGCAGAGCGGCTAAAAGTTAAAATACCTTTAATATTCTTTAATGCTGGGAAGTTTCCAAATTCATCAAAAATCAAATTACATGGCACTGGCAGTCTCTTTTTACCTGTCTTCTTTTGTTGCTCTTCAGTTAATTGCATCAGTAATTGGAAGGTCTGATTGATAATCAAAGATACCAATCTGTAATACGTATCCTTTTCACCATGAACGACTATAAATAATGCTGTCTTCTTTCTTCCAATATCCGCAACATCAAAATCTGATTTTGCCATCATTCGTAAGACAGTTTCATTTAAGGTAACATCCTTCATCTTATTTTCAAATGAAGTAACAATTGAACCCCTCTCTTTATCTCCAGTACTCAAGAATGCCATCAATTTCTTATAGGATTCATCTGTCTTCTTCCTCTTTTTCTCTAGCAAAAATTTCAATTTTGGTACTTTCATAACGGTTGCACCAGCTTTAACCATTACTGTTTCCATTCCTGATCTATATGTCTCCATTACGGATTTAAAATTGATTTCCTCATCCGGAACAGGTTCTCTTTTCTTACTTTCTGGATTATAGGACTTTTCCTCCAATAGTAAAAAGACGATTCCCTGGAACAAACTAGAAGCCTGATCATTAAAATGTGCCTCATTGTGTGCCTTTGGATCATAAAAGAACTGATCAGCAAGTTCTCTTAAAAACATGGCTGCTTTAGAATAGTCAAACTCTGGTGCGTAATACTTCTTATACTCCAATAATTCATTCTCAATCCTCTGTTTTTGTAGCCCTTCAGCAGCGTTTATTTTATCCAGGTATTCTTTGATTTTTGCAGTGTATTCTTCCTTGCTCTCCAGGTATTCTTTTTCTGCCTTTCGATAAGAATCAATAACAATACTTAATGGAGAATATCTATCTCCTTCCTCTGGGTGGATATAATTAATTACCCTTACATCATATCCATCTGAAAGTAATTGTTCTTTATGTTCATAAAGCAACTCTCCCTTTGGATCGTTAATAATCATAGATTCCCCTGTCATACGCAATGCATCAATCATTGGATTCACAAAAGAAACAGTCTTACCAGCATTGGATGATGCATTGATAATTGCGTGATTATCACCCGCATCAACATAAAGCCTATTCCATTTCACAGCTAACGGAATACCACCTCTAAAATTCGTTTTCTTGCCTGCTATTTCATATGTCCTGATTGTGTTTTTACGGTACTTATCAGAAACCTTTAAAATCGTACAGCATTCATTCCAAAACCTTCTAAATGGATCAAGTACATGATCTAACCAAATCAATATAGATCTTGTTTTTAGATGCCCTGTATTATCATATTCAAGTCTCTGACTATTTCTTTTTATCTCTTGCCAATTAGCAACATCAGAAAACTGTTTCTTCTCCTGGCTCGTCAATGCTCGTTTATGTTTTCCTTTTGCTCCATGTCCGCTTCTTCCAAAGAAGGTAGCATAAAAGATTTGGAAGGTCATTAGTCCAATCAATGCTCCTACTACCTTCAGTAATACATAATCCTCACCAAGAAGAAGGAACCTATAATCAAAAGATACTTGTGGATCATGGGTAACTCCTAAGTGAATTACCTGGATTGCTAAAAAGAGTATTCCTATCGCTGCAGTGATTGATAGAAACAAAAATCTAATAATCTTTCCCATTGCTTACCACTCCGTTTCTAACTCTTTATCATTATTCAGATACGCTTCAATCTCTCGATTAATTAGCCCTGTCGCTACGCTAAGCTGAGAAGAGTTATACATATACTTAGCAGCTTCACTCATCTGCTTTCCTGAAGAGATAACAGGCTTCTTAATCTTTACTCCAAGGTTCTTCTCTACTGTCTCTTTGAAACTAGATTTATCATGTGTTTTCAAATAATTGATAGCAGGAAGGCAACCCATCTCTGCAGCCACTTTGATACATCTAAAGCCATCAATTTTATTCTTGTTACACATGTCCCCTTTTACTTCATGAATTCCATATGAGTATGTAGCAAGCGGATCTCCATGTGTCATTCCAACATACAATGAATCCATTCCTTCAGATGCCCTATCCAGTTTGAACTGTGCCTTCGCCAAAAGAATATAATCTTTTGTATATCCATTTTTAATGGCTTGCTTTGCATATTTGACGGTCTTTAGTGGATCGGTGATACCACCTTCACCATAGAAATACATTTTTGCTAATCTATGTGATACCAAAGCATTTAATTTAGAATCTGTAACTTTATTTACTAGTCCTTCAAGTGTTTCTAGACATCCATGTAAAAAGGAATGATTCACCTTTTCGCCTTCTGAATTGACATGTTCTAATTGTCTCTTCACTTCCAGGTACTCTTTCCATTCTGGATTATTACTGTTCTTTTCCAGTAAAGGTGCTTCTGTCTTTTCAAATTGTCTTTCTACAAACGGCTTATCTAATCTAGAACTCTTATAATTGGCAGCTCGCATGTCTTTGATCTGATCCAAAATAATGTTCCCGATTTGTTTATGTAGTTTTTTGATTTCTGTATCTTTAATAGTTGATATGTCCATACCTGCAGCCGTATCCATTGTTTGTGAAAGAGTATCTAGTTTTTCTAAGAAACTTTTATACATCTCCTTGAGTGCATCTGAGTTTAGGAATTCCTCTGCAATCTCATCCAGCTTCTCTCTATATGGCATGATCTGATATGAACCATACTGCATACGTCCGTATCTAGGTAACACTGTAGCCAGGTCTAGAACATTCTTGATTTTTGTAAAATCATAATTGCGAGTTGCACGTATAAGTTCTCTAGTTTCTGCATCCTTATTTTTGAAAAAACGTTCTGGATCAATAGCAGTATTTTTAAACAGCTCTTCTCTTAATCCAATTTCTTTTATGATAATTGCTTTTAATTTTTTTAATTCTGAAAGAGTAAGTTTACCTCTATCCCTTGTCTTATTTTTTTCAAGATAGCACACATGCATATGTGGATGTTCTGTATTCTTATGATAGTTTTCCCACCACAGCATATTGCTTGGTCTTAATCCAATCTTCCGGAAAAACTCTGGCATGATTTTAGAAATCATGGTTGCATAATCTTTTTGACTATGTAATCCACACTTCTCTGCATAGTCATATGATGGCAAAGAAATTACCATGTCCCAAACAATATCTCCATCATTTTTAAATGATGATTTACATGCTTCAGCAAATGTAGAAATATTATCTACAGAAAAATCTCCCATTGAAGTCATGGTCAATCCATCTGCTGCTTCTTGTCTGAAAGTGTACCCAAAGAATCCATCATCACGCTCAGCATAATACTCTTTATCTGGCTGCGTTGCCTCATCACGTTGTGTATATTCTAACCATCCACCTTTTCCAAATAATGTATCTTGTGTGATGATTCCTTTGAACCTAGAGTTCTTTGGAGCCTGACTTCCTAATTGAAAGAATCTAACTTTATCTATTTCAACCGGCATCTGTCTCAGCTACTTTCTCTTGCTTTTGCTTGGTAGGTCTATCTAATATTTTTTTCAAATCCTCTTCCAAAGTATTTTGTTTTTTGATTGCTTCAGCTTCAATATCTTCAATCTTTTTTCTAATACGATTTAATTCATTAAGTTCACTTTGTACTCCATTCTTTTGAGATGTATACTCATTAATTTTTTTAGAAAGTTGTTCTATCTTTTGTTCTCTCTTCATAATTTCGCTTAGTAATTTTTGCTTATTCATTTTCGTTTTCCTCTTCACTTTCTGTTCTTAATTTTTTTGACTCACGTTGCAAATCTTGAATAGATTTCACTAAAGAAATAATTCTTGAATCAGCCAAATCACGATTTACTTTTGCTTCAATTTCATCTTCAAAATCATATCGTCCATTAATAAATTTCAATGCAAACTCTGCTGGTTGCTCTTGGAAATTTAATGTTCTTGAAATCACCTGAACATATAAAAGTAACAGACGAATGTCATACCATTGCTTCCCAAGATCATTATTCAACTCACCAAAATATTTTTGAAATAATTCATCCATGACTTTAAACATCATCTTAACTTGTGGATCATTTTTATATTCATTTGTATTCTGTATGTAATAATTATTGATTGCTTGTTCTACAATTTCTGTTCTCGTTAATGGTCTTCTATTTTCAGAAACTGCCAATTTATAATCCATACTTTCTAACAAATCTAATTGAGATTTTGTATCATCTCCCAATCGAAAAGCCACTACATTCTTTGCCACAATTACATCACCTTCCTATCATTTATTTTTTTATTTTCCTTAAAAACTCAAATTATTTTTACGAAAAAATAACTACGAAAAAGCGTTTACGAACGTATTACGAAAATCAAAAAAGCGTTTACGTCGTATTACGATTTGTAATACGAAAAAAACCTTTAAAATAAACGAATTGCTCGTTGAGCAATTGCGTAACACCGAATTTCGTAATACGAAATTCCTTATCTTGCTTTCCAGACAAATAGAGCGTTTTTTGCGATTTTGGCTGGAATCATAGATTGAAAACCACGAGTATCCATTTATATGAGATACGAAGTGGTGAACCAATATAAACACGAACAAAAAACTATTACCAAGAATCTTTTTGGTAATTTTTTGTGAAGTGTTGCTATGTTTTTACTGCCGTGCGTAACGTCAGCCAAGGAAATTATCTTGGTTGGGTGGAGCCGGCAGTCTTTGGGGCAATTTGCCCCAAAGACATTACTCCACTAAAGCATAATTTAATAACGACATATCATCATCTTCCATGTAGAAGTCATATAATTTGTTCAATCTGTCTTCATCTTCTACATCAGTTTCAATTGAAATTATTGCTTTGATAAATTCACGATGGCTCTTATCAATCATTAGTTGAAAGAGTGCTTTCATAACCAAGTAATCCATATGTTCTCCTTTTCATCTGATGTTGTTGTGGGAAGATTGCTCTTCCCACATCCAACAACTATTCACCATCTAAAGTTTCCTGTACATCATCTGTAACAGGCGATAATGTTTTGAGATAAGCCTCATACAATACTTTGAAGTCTGCACTTCTATCAGCAGTCTTTTTGAGTTGGTCTTCATACTTCAACTCTGCCATCTTTTCATCCATTAACTCTTCAAGTTTGGAACGCTCGGAAATTGCTTTTTGCTTTACAAGATACTCTGTAACATCAACTGTGCAAATGACATCTTCAAGACATTTACGTTGATAACCTGTTAGTGCTTCAAGTTCACTGACTGGTTCTAAGACGGTAGCAATTGCAAATTGTTCACCATAAGAATGGACAACTGCGACAGCACCTTTCTTTAGTTCCTTTGGACTGATGAAGATACGTGTTTCGTCTTCATCGTAGTTGATAATAAATCTGTAGTAGTGTTTCATGTGGAATTCCTCATCTACCTTTCGGTAGTCTTTCTAGTGCCACCCTTGGCACGACTACGCAAGAGCATAGACAAGTGAAACATTGAAGAGCCAAGCAAATGAAATGTGATTGACTTGCGTAGCCCTTGAACATTTTGAACTTGCAAGCAC
Source organism: uncultured Solobacterium sp. (assembly GCA_938039295.1). Classification (GTDB taxonomy): domain Bacteria; phylum Bacillota_I; class Bacilli_A; order Erysipelotrichales; family Erysipelotrichaceae; genus Bulleidia. Next base: position 21,100 of record CALHUY010000015.1, on the reverse strand, counting down.
AGAGTGCGCCGTCCTTGACAGCTGGCTGTCACAGGATTCAAAAAGGTCAAGGGTCAATCCATGAAATAAGGCTCGTAAATGTGTAACGTCAAGAGATAAAAAACAAAGGACAGCAAAGCTGCTTGATAGAGTTTCGCAAGAAACTCGTATCCTTGTTTTGTATCTCGTCTATGCGATAAGGTCGGAGTGCCAAGGGTTGAAAGATAAATCAGAATTAATTTAGCAGTCTGTTTGCTAAAACAGATTGCTTAAAAAAAGGAAGCCTGAGCAGAATCAACTGCGAAGGCATCCATGCAGTTAAAGTATTTTAAAAGCAGCACACAAGACCTGAATGGTTGAGTGTGCTGCTGCGTATCCATATGAATCTACTACTAGGTAATTTTTGGGGCAAATTGCCCCAAAAACTAATTTCCTACATAACGTAAAACGCCATCCCAATTTGAATCCCAATACAATCCACTACAGATTTCCTTTCCTGATGAATCACCATTAACTCCATCCCAGTCCCAATGCGCTCCTAGATCAAGCCCATTTCCAAGGTAAATTTCTGTATGTTCTGTTTCATTCAAAAGGATATCTCCCCTTTTTAGATTAGAACGTCCGCTAATAACAGCTTCATTAGAAATATCTCCTAACTCAGACCTAGGAATCCATATCCAATTTCCCGCATTGGTAAATACCAATCGCATTGAGTGTGTGGAAGTTATTGGCACATTAAATCCACCTGCATATCTCATTGCTGAACAGATCAATGAAGAGCAATCATAATTTGGATTGCCATTTCTAGTTACCTGAGAATAACCATGACTATCATCATTGGCTATTTGTGTCATCCATGCAATCGCCCTTTCAACCGGTTCCCCTACTGGATCGTTGATTCCTCTTTGTCCTCCAGGTATCAACGCAACTGCCAGTGTTCTTACATTTGTTGATTCATCTTCACTCATTTTGAAACCATATCTTGATTCAATCTCTTTCAAGCACTCTTGTGAATCTGCATCTTTGAAGATCTGCATATACGTTTCATAATCACCATCGCTTACGATAAACTCACCCGTTGTCTTGAAATAATAAAATGAGACAGATTGTGCAAGATAATATGAGCGATAATCAGAAGGCTTATACTTAGATATACCTTGGTATTCCGGACTATTTATCCAGGTTTTTACACTTTCTTCTATGCCTTCCATATCTACATTTCCCTTCAGACCTTTGAAGAAGGATACGATTGCATTCGTAGCAGTCGCTACAGGCTGCAGAACGGCACCAATTGCCATAATAGGTACCATTCCTATCATCATAAGAAGAAAGCCCGTACAAACCCATTTAAACAGCTTCTCAAAGGATATCTTCATTGTGGTTACTCAACTCCTATTTCCCTTAATTCTTGTTCAGTAGCGATGATTTGAATTGGAATTCTTCTATTGCCGCAAATAAAGATTGCTTGCCCTAATTGGAAATTCTGCAGATAAGTAATTTCATTACTATTGAAGTTGCATAATTTCAATACGTCATTACATGCATCTTTATCCAGGTACATGACGATTTTATATGTAGAGTTATTAAAAATTGCTTTACCGTGCGTGATGATACTATCATCTGCGAAGTCTCGTGGTTCCTGTGTACCGACAATCATCATACAGTTATACTTTCTGGCACGTCTGTAGAATTGAGCAATCAATGGTGCTGTTGAACCTTGTAGAATCATTGTATGTGCCTCGTCAATAATGAAGGCAGACTGATCATTATTATCCAAACATTGATCCCAGGAAAACTTAAACATAATGTGATTTAAAGCTGCACTCAGATTAGAAGATGCGTTGAATAATGCTTTTGTTCCGAAGGCAATGATCTGTCTTTCTGGATTTGTAAATGTAACTGTTGTATGACCAACAAAGTAAACACTCCATTCAACCATGATACGCTGCATCTTCATTCTTAAATCCATCAAGCGATCCAATTCAACTCTAGCTGCAGTATCTTCTTTTAATTCTTTGATTCTCTCTTCCAGGCATTCATTAAATGTCTCGAATGTAGGCATATCTTCATAATGTAGTCCCTTAAAGCTTGCAAATTGTCCATTCTCATCTCTTGTAATACCAACTTTCGCATATGCTCTAAATGTAATATCACCAGTGAAAGTTAAAGTATCTTCAGAAATATTTGGATATAAGAATTGTAGTACCTGGTTAATATCTTCAATGACATTGTAGATAGCAATCTCAGTATCATACATTTTCTCATCTCCATCTTCTTCCTCTGAAGTAATCTTCTTCAGATCAAAGATATTGATGATATTTCCTTTTTGTCCCCAAGCAACATAGGTTCCACCATATTTCTTGGTAAGGTTTCTATTCTTGTTTTCTGGATCAATCCATACGATACGCACTTTTCTCTTAATCAGGTCTCTGATAAGAAGTCCCATTGTAGTACTCTTACCTGAACCAGACTTACCAACAACAACCATATTGCCATTGATACGTTGTGTTAAGCGAGCATCACTCTTATGTGTGTTATAGAAGAATGGATCAAACATGATGATTCCCTTATTCTGTAGCTCACATCCTAACAGCATCCCTTTTGGATCTTTCAGTGTTTCAAAAACGTATGGCCATAGTCCTGCAACACCTCTAGAAGGTAGTAAGAAGCCAAAGTTCTGCTCAACGATGAACGGAGACTTTGCTTTAAAGAATAAAGGACAGGATATACGTAGAACAGCCTCTTCTAAATATCTTGCATCTGCAAGCATGAAGCCTATGCTGCGCATTCGTAGTTTTATATCCTTTACCATTCCTCTTAGACTCTGTAAATCGTCTGCATATACAGATAACACCATAATGACATTATGTGTTCTATCCGTATCACGTAAGATTTCCTGAATGTACTCATTCAATGATGCTAGGTCATTTTGCAGATGTTGTCTGACTTGTGGATCCCTGGTCTGGTAATACTTTCTTTCCTTTTCCTGGTACTCCATCTTGAGTCCTTTAGCAATACTTTCATCTGCAGTATCCGTTGTCATAAATAACTTGATATTTGGATTATTTACATAATCGCAAAGAATACCAAGACTGTATCCCTGTGGTAATCGCTTTATCAAGATATTAGATACATATTTCTCGCCTATCATGTAATGATCTGGCTTTAATGAGAAACAAAATGGTGCCATTCTCGATTGTCTGATCGTACTAATCTCTGGAATGAGATTTTCAATAGGTGCATCCCTTGCATCTAATAATGGTTTTGTATTATCTACCAACTCATATTGATCATCATTCGCATTGTATTCCATTTCGACATTTTCATATGAGAATATTCCCCTGGAATAGTAGTAATCTGGCACTGGGGTATTTTCAAAGACATACGCAATGTAGTTATAAAAATCGAATTCATTCAGCTTCTTTGGTTGGAAGCCAGCAACAGAAAACTCATTAAACAATTCCCAATAATTTTTATCCAACTCTTTTGGTTCGCTAGAACGGATCATGATAAAGAAATTTAATTCTTTATATGCATCACAGAAACTGTCTAATTTGTCGATATCTCCATCCATCAGTGTCTGGATAATACGATCGTCTTCCATTCTCTGTCCTTCAATAATCTGATCAATATATGATTGGACATCAACTTTTGTTAATACAAAACTGTAATACATTTTAAAGCGTAACTTATTCAAACAAATTCTTAGTCCATCGACATGTCTAACCTGCTCTTCATAGTCATCTAAGAAAATATCATGTGGATTGACTTTGATACCTCTGATCCATGCTTCCTTGTTACCGTCCTTCAGCATGATATAATCTTCGCCAACTTCACGGATATTCATCCAATCCATTGTAGTATTTACTTTTTTTCGCAAAGTTTTTGTGTCCTTCTTCGCTTTTATCAGCCTATCTTTTTGTTTCTTTTCTAGGCTCGTTAGTTTTCTTATTTTATTCATGGCTTAACTTCCTCATCTATTGAACTTCTACCAGTATTTTGATATTCACCAGCACTTACCCATACTTTTCTTGTACGGCTAAATAAAAAGAGTACATGCAGATACTCTAGCCAGTTGTGATAGATTCCATAAGGTTGGATTAGCATATAGCCAATACCTGCAGGAAGTGCCAATAGCACAATTACAACTGCACTTCTTCCTTCCAGTGCAGATAAATAAACATACATGAAAAAGAAAGTACTAATAATACCTACTGCAAATATCATTAGATCCAACTTCCTATATTTTCCTAAAACCAATTTTCCACTTTTAAAAGGTGCTGGACTATTAAATCTCATTCGTTACTACCTCCTTTAGCTGCATCATACATTCTATGTGCTGCTCTTGCTGCAGTAACAACATGAGACTGTCTACTCTGGATCATTCCACCTCTTGTACGTGTTTGAACAGGTCTAGATAAGCGATTTGCTGACATCTGATATAGACTAGATCCAGCCTGATTTACCATACGTCCAATTCTGCTATTACTATTCATGTCCGCAATTCTTCTTGCAATAGAATTACCGTCTTTTGTCATTCGTCTAGGTGTACCTTCGCCATCTCCACTTCCCAATCCACTTATCATGGATGGATTTACACTGCTTTGTGGCATCATAGAGTCATCTAATCCTGGTACTCCACCTGCTGTTACCTGGCTTGGGGCAATTTGCCCCAAAGGACTAGCACCACCTTCAGAGCCGTTTGTATTTCCGATTCCTGCAAGGATACCTCCAGAGCCTCCTGTAAGACCACCTAAAGCTTCTCCTGCAGAATGTAGTAATCCAGTCCCTCCTGCTACACGTCCGCCTCCATAAATGGCACTAGCACCCATTGTAAGAGCCGCTCCAGCAGCCATACCACCAATACCGCTCATTGCAGAAGAAATCATTCCTAATGATTGCATCTGTTGGAATGCAGTGCCTACACCAACATCTCCTCCAAGCAACTGTGCAATACCAGTAGGAGCATTCATAACTGCAGATAAGGCACCGATAAAGAAGATTACTTTTGCTAGTGCAGAAATGGGAACGGCTGGTGTTACAGCCAATACTAAAATCACCAGCATCATCTGATAAAAATTGGTTAAAAAATCAGCTAAACATAATTTCCACCATATCGAGAAGGTATTATTGTCTGGATCAAACATTCCAGAAAATACCCATGGTGAAATCAATATCTTCAATAGAAGATTAATAATGCGCTGTGCAACTTGAATTCCTATAAACACAAATAAAAAGTCTGCCACACCAGCAGAGACTCCAGCAAATACAATATCAAAAGCAGACGGATAAATTAGATAAGCATCTTTTGTTGCATTCAGTTTATTAACATCAATCGTATCTAATTTAACTTCAGAAACATCGCTTCCACCATATCCTGCAGCAACCATTATTGATGATGGTTTTGTATTCTCATCAAAACCTGTAATCAATGTGCCTATGCTTTTTGTTAATCCACTTGAAATACCAGAAACTCCTTTAAAGAACCCTGGCATGAGTAAGATAACAATTCCTAAAATAGCAAACTTTTTAAATACATCAGTTGGACTAAACTTCAGAATCTTTTCTTCATCCGTTATTGTCTGTAAATAATAGAATACAAATCGAATGATGATCAAAGAACCCGTTAGGACAAGCAATCCAGTCCACCAATTCCAAATAAAATCAAAGTTTCCTAGATTCAATCCTATTAATTCTTTTAAAATCCCATATATCAGATCCATTAAACCAAATGAAGCTTTGCAAAAGAACCAGATCATATTTCTAATCATGTCCAACAGCATATCTCCTGGTTTCATTTCCTCACATCCTTTCTCTTTAAAAACTTGGGGCAATTTGCCCCAGACTCTTTAAAGTCCAAAAACTTTCATGATTGCTGATAAGGCTTCAACAACAACTGCACCAGTAACAATCTTTACAACTGACTTTGACCATGGTTTCTGTTCTTGCTCAGCTTCATCTTTTCCTGTCCACTTGATATAAACCCAAATGCTTGCCGCTAAAGCCGCCAAAGGTACAAACCATAATAAGAAACTTGTTAATGGTTTAAAGAATGTCTCTACAAGTGATTTAGCTTCTCCTTCATTAAATGTTAATCCTTCAGCATGTGTAGTCATTATGTTCAATGCAGTTACAGATACTGTAGTAATTGCTGCAGATACTTTATTTCTAATATTCTTCATGTTATTTTCCTTCTTTCTAATTAAAAACTTATTCCTTCATCTTCAAAGCCCATCCCTACAATGCCTTCATTCATAATGCTTGCATCACTGGATAATACTTCCTGGTTTTCATGTATTAATCTAAAACCAGCATTGATTAGAATTGCATCTCGTAAAGTTTCATATGTAGCACTCTTTTCCTCTTCAGAATCGCCCTTCTTATACGCATCAAACTTATCATTAATCCAGTCCTGATGTTCATCCAGACATCTATATTCCATCTCAGATACTCTCTCATTTAAAAAATCATCCTTGATTTTCTCCTGGATGTATTTGGAGTGATCCTGTTGATTCTCCTCTTGCAACTTTTCTTGGTGTATTTTCTCTCTTGCGATTGGTGCCTGCTCCTGGATATAATCACTAATCTTTTCTGCATCTTTGATTGCTTGGAAAAGAATCTTTGGATCATTTTTTAATATTTCAATCCAAGATTGAATATACGCTTTATGATTATCTAATAGTTTAGCTTCAGTTGGCATATGTAGATCTGCAAAAAGAATAGATGATGCAATCTCTGCTCTCAGTTCTTCTTCAGCATATTCAGCACTTCCAAATCTTCCACTCAAATCCCTATTCAAGCGTTTCTCTGCTCCAGTAGAGTGTGCCGTTTCATGCAATCGTGTCGCATAATAATCCGCAATAGTTTCAAATGAATCCTTTGTAGGTAATACAATCTTGTCATCTTTCACACTATAGAATGCTCTATCACCATAATGGTTCAATTCAACACCCATTGTTTTTAAAGCTTCATCACAAAACTCTTGTAAAGCAGGCATAGATACTGTGTGTTCTCTTCGCTTTGTACGCTCAGGTACACCTTCTATACATGAGTAGTTAAATACTGTATAGGTACGTAACATCACCGCATAGTTCTGTGCTTCATTTGGATCATCACCAACAATCTTTGCATATTCCACAAAATCAATACTTTGCTTTGTTTCACGATTAATCATCTTGGCTATTTCAACCGGCACTCCTTCAGAACCTTTTTTTAAGTGCCATTTTTGATTAGGATGATATTTATTATCCTTATCAGCAATCTGATTGAATGTAGCCCATCTAGTATCTTCATACCCTCTTTTAGTCGCAATGAATTCCAGCAGTAGGTAATTAATTCCTCTATACCTTGTTTTTGAAATAGGATTTTCTGGTCGTGAACCTTGCCATGTCTTTTCCCAAGGGATCACGTTTTCTTCTAATGATTTTAGGTAGAACTCCGCAAGCTGCTCTCTTGTCTTCGTAACAAACTTTTTATTTTCTGACATAGAACAGGATCTCCTCATCTGGATTTTCTTCTAATAGAGATGACTCTTCATCTTCTTCATTGATCGTTTTCAATAATTCTTTAAAGTCATCCTCTGTCATCTCTATCTCTCGTCTTTTCTCCATCTATTACTTTCCTTTCCTGGGGCAAATTGCCCCAAATCTTTTAAAATCACTTATAACTAATCTGATAAAATCTCTAAACACATGACATAGATCAATTCATCAAATGAAATGATTTGTTTCTCGATACCATTCGTAATGGTGTATTTACTATATTTTTTATCTTCGATGATTAGACTATTTAATTCAGCCTTATCTACTTTCGCTTTTGAAAGATCCAAAATTACATAATAGCCTTCATATCTAGAACCTTTTGGAAAAAATACTTTATACTCTCGTCCATCCAACTTCATTGGATCAACTTTTATCCGTAGTTGATTAAATCCCTCCTGCATCCAAATCTCCTATCTTTACCATTATCTTTGCAATTTCCATTGTGATTCTTGAAATGAGATCATCTGTAACTACTTCAAAGTTTCTCTTTGGTATCGTATATCCTTGAAATACCATGTCTGGATACTTGAGAATCATTAATACTTTATCTTTGATGGCTACCTTGTAATACAATCTCTTATTGTGTATTACAGATTCTAAGCTTTGAATCTTATACCGTTCTATTCGATGGATTGCATCTCTAGCATCACCTAGATAAATAAAATTACAGCACTTTTCTAAAATAGGAATTCCATTGAAGAAAATATCAAAAGTAATATTATTCTGTTCCTTTGTATTTAGTTCAATCGTTACACCTTTTCTCAATAACTTTGAGAATCTACTTTCCATCGTTTTCTTTAACTCAGACACTGAGTTATAACTGGTACTGAACTCATTTTTTATTGATGAAATCTGACTATAATAAATCAAATCAATCCCATTCTTATCACCAATCGTGTACCAGTATTCATATATCATTTCCTCACATCCTTTCTCTTTAAAAAACTTGGGGCAAATTGCCCCAAGCATTCTTAATCAAAATCAATTCCATCTTCTTCCATGGAGATATTCTCCAATAAAGATGAATTACTATCCTCTATAATTTCAGCTTCCTCTACAGGTATTACAACCTCCCGCTGTGTTTCTATCACTTCTAGTTCTACTGATGTTGTATCGTCCATTTGACTTTTACCTGATGCCTTACTATAATCAACTTCAGATAAAGCATCTATTGTTTCTTGGGACAATTGTAAGTCCGCAGAAGATTCAATAGATGCTTTTGTTATTTCACCAGTGGTTGAAGGTAATTCGTTTTTTTCTACTTGATTATGTACAACAGATGGTATATCATTTGTGTATAGAGATAGTATGTCTAGGGGCAATTGGAGCCCTCGAGAAGCTACCTCTCTTTTTTTATCTGGATTTATCCAGACTTTTTTATTTTGCTCTATCGCATTATTTAAATAATTCTCAAAGTTCTTTTTATCGTAAATGCTAGCGACTTCATTAACTTCCAGATAACCTTTTCCCTGATTTTTTCTTATAACTGCAATTATTGGATATTGCTCATTATTAAATTTATCTAATAAGAATACAATCGAATCATCTCTATCTTTAGACTCAACACCAAGCAAAGTATTTTCTAACATTGTATCTGCATTAACAAGAACAGATACTGGAATATTATGTTTAATTTTTAATTTTCGAATTACGGATGGCTTGATTGTTATTGGTAAATCATCAATACCTGTATATGCTAATTTCTTTGAATCGGAATGAACAATAAGAAAAGTATCATCAATCAATCCGTATTCATATTCAAGCAACTGTTTCTCCCAAGTTTTTAGATTACCATTCTCATCTAATAACTGTTTATTCCATTTTTTCTTTCCCATTTATATTCCTCTATAAAATAGCATTTAAGATACCTATTCCTCATCATTGACATCTTTATCTTTTTTTACAAATAAATGACAATCATCAACATATACTTCTGAAATGTAGACTTTCTTGTCTTCCTTCTCGTATGTGCGTGTATGCAACTGTCCTTCCAACTCAATACGCTTGCCCTTCTTACCATAAGAACCTAAATAATCAGCAACCTGTCCCCAGGCAACGCAATTGATAAAGTCTGCAGCATCTTCTTTGGATCTTGTACGTTGCACAGCAACTGCAAAGTTTGCTACATGCTTCCCACTTTCACCTTCTGTAACTTTCACTTCAACATCTTTCACTAAATTGCCTGATAAAATTACTCTATTGTTCCACATTTTTTATTTCTCCTCTCTCTGTTTACAACATTTCTTCTAATCTTTAAAAAACTTGGGGCAATTTGCCCCAAGCATTCTTTATATATTTACTTTACTAATTCTCTCTTCTTTAAGAATAGGAATACAGCTACAGCCAAACCACCTACAAACATCATAGATAATCCTACGGCATTGAATTTATCCCCTGTCTTAACTGTTGGAAGTGCCATATCGTTTACAACCACTTTAACAGCATTATTAATCGCAAAATCATAATCCTCACTTAATACAACTTGGAAGTGATCATTATTGATTCGGTAACCTTCAGGTGCTGCTGTTTCCTGAACGTAGTAACCGCCTAAATCATCGGCGAACTCTACAGCCCAAGTGATAACTCCTTCACCATCAGTGATTCCTTTGCATTCTTTACCATCCTTATCTAAAGCAACCGTACCATCAGCCTTAAATAACGTTAATTCAGCACCTTTTAGTTTCTTTGAGTTATCCATAGCATCTACTTTGATTGCGCTCACGTAGAACACTTTACGTTGATCCACAGCAGATATAATTTGCTCGCTTTGTCTTGTTCCAGTTACAGTAAATTCAATATCATCAACCTTCTCAAATCCAAATGGTGCTTCGTCTTCACGTAAGATATAAGTCTTACCACCTTCAACAAACTTAGAAATGTCTGTATTTTCTTTTGTTGTGATAAATGTGGCAACTTCGTTTCCAGTATCTTTTTCAATTAATGTTAATTTAGCCCCAGCTACGTTGTTTCCCTTGCCATCTGTTTTAGCAACATCAATCACAATCTTCTCATCAGCAAATTCAAGACTAACGATTGCTCTATTATCTTTGATTTCAAATGGTTTTGCTGTTGTGTTTAAGTAGTATCCTGCTGGTGCAGATACTTCTACTAATTCATAATCACCAACTGGCAAGAAGTTATCGCTTGATTTCCAATGACCGCTTGCATCTGTTGTGATTGCATAGTTTAAAGCTTGTCCTGCTTCAGCAGTGCCAAGTACGTTTCCGTCCGCATCTCTAGCTACAACATCAAAGTTATTCTTGTTAATGATTTCAAAAACAGTAATCCCTACATTTTCATTTGTAGCTGCATCTTTCTTTTGAATCTCCAATCCACCACGTACAACGCCTTCCACAACAGTGTACTCATTACCTCCAACGACTGCCGCAATGTGTTGATCGTTCTCTGTAATATTGAATAATGCAATTCCATTCGCTACTTCCTGACCACCTGCACTTAACATTTTGTTCTGTAGCGTATATCCTGCTGGTGCTTTTGTTTCCTCTACTGTAATTGTACCTAGTGGTAATGTTGGAATTCCTCCATCAAGGTAGAATGGATCACCTTCAACTTTTAGAGAATCATCTAAAGTTGTAACATATCTACCACCAATCAATGCAGTCTTCACAACCCATGTTCTTGTAGGTGCTGTTGGTAATGTATCCATTGTAAATTGCCCTGCATAATACTTGATGGTAAATTCAGCACCCTCTAAACTTGCTGGATTTTCCACTACCTCACTATCTGGACTAACTTTATTTAAAGTGATTCTTAAAGGGTCATTTAACGGAGTATCAGTGGAATTTACAACCCATGTACTTCTATCATACGGAGATACAACGTGGGTTGTTGGATCTAATGCAAATCCTCTTGGTGCAGTTACTTCCTTAACATATAAGTAAGGCTGTGTTCCATCGAACGGAATTTCATTAGGTGCAGTAGCATTGCCATCCGCATCAGTTGTTAATGTCAAAATAGGTGCATCACTTAAATCAGACTTACGATGTACCTCATATACTGCCCCACTTAAATCCTGTGCATAACAGTTGTTCCCTTGTGTTAACGTAGGAAGTGCGTTTGATTTCTTAATTTTAAGTTCAATGTTTGGTGGCACTGGCTCACCCTCGGCTACAGCCCAAACAATCATAGTTAAATTTGTGTCAGGTGCCTTATTTACACCATACTGTTCAAGCCAATCTCTCCAATTGGTACCTGTTGCACCACTTCCATTGTTATATAAAGTTGACCAACCTGTATTGTCAGGTAACTCTGTAGCAGTACCAGAACGTGTTCCAGCAAGACGTAATACATTTGATTTGCTATCATAAGCCGCTTGCATGTTGTTACCACCATCCCAGTAAATACTTGACACACCTACAATTCTTGCCTTACCTGTAGCAGAACGAGCCATTGCATCTGCAAGTGCTTCACGTGCAGCCTGTTGATAAATCTCTAGGTATGGACGTGTACCACCATAACTATTAGGATTCATCGTCTTACCAAGCATGCCTTCGATACGTGCTTGCATATTGTTCATTGATGCTTCATTCCATCCTTGCATAGGTTCTCCATCGGCACCCCACTGGTCAAACCATACAGTATATCCTGGATTATCACCTGTTACACCACCGCCTCCAGAGCCACCTGAACCAGCACCACCATTTGCGAATACTGTAGCAGCTGTAAGCTTTACCGGAATAATTGTTGCCAATAAAAAGGCTACCATCATACTTAGAATGGCAGTAATTTTACTTCTAATTGATTTATATTTCATTTTTTCCTCCTGAATTTTTTCTGCATTGTATGAAACTTGTTGTTTACTGCTATATATCTCATCGCCTATTTCCTTTAGCAGACAACCAAAATAGGCAATGTTATTTTTTAGATTTCTCCATTAAAAAAGGCGGTAGATTTTCACATCTATCGCCTACAAGGAGAAAACTTTAAACATATGAATTTTATTACTTATCTATACCCAATGATTACTGTTTCATCCCATGCAGCCTGATCAACCACCCACACTTGCTGAGTAACGGCATCATGGTGAGTTGTGCCAACCTGAACATTTCCTACGTGGTAACCTTCATCACCGTTTGTATTTCCTGCAAATTCCAATGTACTTGCATACACTGTACCAGTGTTATTACCAATAATCTTACGTTCATAAACTGGTTCATCCCATGCTTCAGCTATGACCTGTGTTTCCCAATGTCCGACCTCTTCATGATGGATTGTTTGGTAAATAGGCTGTGGAGCAGGTGTTGTATTCGTACTTGGAGTATTTGTTACTGAAGAATTGTTATTATCGTTCTGTACCTCAGTTCCAGTTGTAGGAGTAACAGATGTTTCGGATGTAGTGGAAGTATCTTCCTTCTTATCTTCTTTCTTGCTATCTTTCTTTTCGTCTTGTTTGTTATCCTTCTTATCATCTTTCTTATCGTTCTTCTTCGATGTAGAAGTTTCAGTGCTTGTTTCTTGTTTTGCTGTGTTGTTTGTTTTTGGTAGCATGAATAGCATAACTACTAATCCAATTGCTGCAAGTATACTTGCAATGATGAATAATTTCTTTTTGTTCATAAGTTTTCTCCCTTCGGGGCAATTTGCCCCAATATTTTAATAAGTTAATTTATATCCTTTGTATAATCCATCTGAACCCATAATTGGCTCACATGAATATGCTCCGTATCCAGATCCAGTCGCAATGCATGCTGAATATCCTGAATCAAGATTGTATCCATCACTAAACATAAAGTATTGCGTTCCGTGTGATGTACTTGTGCTTGGGGCAATTTGCTCCGAACCATTATTTCCTTGTTGTGATGTATTTCCCGATGGCACCTCAACATAGATAACGTCAGGTGTAGGTGCTGGTTTATCGGATAGATGCAGGTTCAATGTAGCCTCCGCTTTGTTATGCTGACTATCTTCAACACTATACGTTACTACTTGAGTATCCTTGGTTGTGTCGATACTGCTACATTTAACATTTTTGGAAAGATCACCATCCACATTATCTGTTGCTGATTGTATGTATGCCTCACAAGAGAATGCATCTGTTCGATACATTGATACATTGGTTTCTCTTAATGTGATTACTGGAGCATCCTTATCTACAACTTTAACATCTAATGTTTTGGAGATATTTTTAATCCCGTTATCAATCGTATATTTAACTTTATACAAACCTAATTTACTTGTATCAACATCACTATCAATACTTAGTTTTACTTCGTTTTCCTCTGAGTAATCTACGATATAATCACTTGGATTAAACATTGATTGATATTCTACTTCAACAGAACTATCTTTTAATTTGATTTCAAGTCTTTGCATGTAGCGTTTGATTTTATCTCCACCAATCACGCTAATCAACACCAATCCTACAACTGCAATTGCAGATACAATCAGAAGCAATATCTTTTTTAATCTTTTCTGCTTGATCTCCTCATCTCGCATCTCAAGCTGTCCGCTTTCGTATACAAGCTTTTCTCGGATATGCTGCATTTCATCTGCAGGTATCGTTATAAAGGCATAAATACCTACATCAATATGATCCTTTAGTCCAAGTCTGATTTGTTCCATCTGCCATTCGTTATATTCTGGCTTTGCGTAAATTGAAACATCTAGTCCCTCTTCAAGTCCCATCTTGATCTGCTGCAGTTTATTGCCTCTGAAGCCAAGCTGCCTATATTTGTTTATTTCTTCCAAACAATCACCATCTTTCCTTTCCTGGGGCAATTTGCCCCAAAGAATATATTGCTATCTTTTAAAGGTTATCTATAGTGATTAGGCTTGCTTTGGTTTACAGTTGCTCATAATAACCTTGACCAACTGATAAATAAATGCAGGAACACAGATGATACCTGCCGCAATGACCTTTGCAATGAATAATCCGATCCAGAATGCAGGTGAAGCAATCAGCATAATTCTTGTTTTAGATAGTAAGTAATTTATCAGTTTGTAACCAAATGGAATCATTGCATAATACACTAGATTTATGAATTTCATCTCATTCTTACCTATCATCCAGATAGCCACTGATAAGATGATTCCTTCAATCAATGTGATAAAGAATTCCTTGTTTGTGTCCACTAATGCATTTTGATACTGTTCTTGTCTGTTCATAACTTTCCCTTTCGTCTTATTAAATTTCTATTTCTGCACTTGTTTCCAAGTTGTTGAATAATGAACTCTCGGCTTTTAAAGAATGTTTGCTCGTAAATTCTTCAATCGCTGTTTGTATGGTTTGAATGTGTTGTAACTCTTCATCAGAAACTTCCACATTCTCTACTGTCTTACTGATTGCATTTTTTAGTGCATCCGGTTGTTGCAACAAATATCTATCGAAATCAATCATTGCATCTTCTTGATTTGCATAGACTTTTTCATAACCGTTTGGATCATATTTATGAAAGAATCCATCTATTGCTCCAATCAAGTTAGCCTTCTTACTCAAGTCTTCCTGTCGTTTTCCTTCCATTACAGAATTTGATTCCTTTAGCAGCTTTACAAAGGAGAAAGAACTACACTCTTCTCTATTGTCTCCGCTATATAAATAAACCTTTGTTTCTGGATAATATCTCCATTCCATAAAGCCCTTATCATAGACTGTAAGAAATCGCTTAGACAACTTCACCTTCATATTTCCATCTAACACTTCTTCAGGAATTTTCAAATACACTGCATCATCTGTATTCTTAAAGACTAGATCATCATCAATCAGTTGAATCCGGTACCGTGGCATCATCTTTTTGCCATTCATATAGTCTTCTATACCATCAGACACTACGCCTACCATCTTAACTAACTTTTTTCGATTCACATCAAAGTTCTTCTGAACCTCATCTAGCCCACGGATTACTTCTGCACCAGCACCTACACCATATTCTTTCTTAAAAGCCTCTATGCTGTCCATGATGTCAATCACATTGATACATAAGGTTTCTAATACTGCGACTGTATTCAAGCCATATAGTTGATGCTTCATCTTTTCTTGTTCATTCATCTTCCATCCCTTCTCTTACAAATTACAACTTGCTTTGTACCAAAAACCATCCAAGTCTCTAATTTGTTCCAATCATTGAAAAAAGGTACCTGGCTACTACTCCGGGTACCTTTCATGTGAATTTCCACATTACCATAATACCACGTTTCAAGTGCCACAAAATGCCATAATATTTTGGCACCATTACTATATTGACTTTTACTATTTTCTGTGATGAATGAACTCACCCATCTTATAATTTTCAAGTAATCTCTTTATCTTCTGGGGCAAATTGCCCCAAATTTTTATATCACCATATATTGCTCGATTGGGTTATCATCAGAACCTTTAAAAATCGTTACCACATAATCATTAGTATCTCTAAGCTTATCTG
This sequence comes from uncultured Solobacterium sp., assembly GCA_938039295.1. Classification (GTDB taxonomy): domain Bacteria; phylum Bacillota_I; class Bacilli_A; order Erysipelotrichales; family Erysipelotrichaceae; genus Bulleidia. The sequence goes on along the minus strand of CALHUY010000015.1, from coordinate 5,202 downwards.
CCCACTTCTTAGCTGCTTTCATGTTACTGAACCAAGCAGTCTCAAAGGCTCTATTATCTTTAGATAAGATCACCATCAATTCTTCATCCATTGCTTACTTTCCTTTCCTAGGGCAAATTGCCCCAAAGATCTTTTTAAAGGAATGCTGGATAGTATTCATCTATCTTCGCCCGTTCTCCAAGTGCTTCATATCGCTCCTGGAATATTTCTTGATATTGCCTCATATTTCCGTATTCATCATAATGATCCAGCTTCCACAATAGTATTAGTATTCGCTCTGCTTCTTTCACTTTTCTAAAATAGGTTCTTCTTGATATATAACACTCTCTACATATGCATTCATGTTTTTGATTCAGAAGCCATTTCCTGATGATTAGTTCTCTTTCGAGTTCATCAAGATAGTTTCCATTAATACTTTTAGCCCAGTACTTTATAAAGTTATACGTATCTTTATCTCTATCCATTCTTTGAATCACCGTGTCTTCTTGCTGATGGTTGTTTTCATCAGATGCAGATAGTATCCATTTCGTTGCCGACTTATAGTGCATCCTTTCAAAATCATCCTCAACGTGAATTGTATAGTCATCATTTATAGAATAGACATTGCCAACCATCTTAGAGAAGTCCTGCCAAATACCAAACAAGTATTTCAGTCTTGCATATGAGCTTGTTTTTTTAATCATCACTTCATATCCAATCATTTATCCACCTCTATTTTCCATAGATTTTCTAATCAGTTCCATCTCTGCTTCATTTAAAATCTTTGCTTGGTATTTCAGCCGGAAATTTGGAATCATTTGTTCTAATTCCATCAAACTGTTAAGTGATGCAGTTTTCAAATAAAGATAAATCAGGTCTTTTAAGTGCAGTTGATCAGACTTCTTCAATTCAAGGTTATTCATTTCCAAAGTCTGCACCTGGTTCAATGAAGCGCCGGAAAGCACTTTAAGAGTTGCTATCATATGCCATATCTCCGGACTTGTTTCACTACTTGCCGTTTGTAAAACTGTTCCACAGATATCATCAATATTTTTCACCATATCTTCCAGTTCCATAGTTTTCCTCCGCTTCACTTTCTTTCCTTTGGGGCAATTTGCCCCAAAGTATCACTAAACCTTTATCACTTATCCTCTTAATATTTCCAAAGTATCAATCAGCCCATCAATTGCTATCCTTAGTTGCTGTTTGGTTAATTCATCTTTCTCTCTAAAATCTGGTGATTTCTTTTGCAGAAATTTATCCAGGCTTTGAATCTTTTTGATGCACTTTTGAAACTCATCTTCTTCCGGTTCCTTCTCTACGATATCTTCAGCAGATATTGATAAATCTCTATCCACATCTTTCTTATTAATCTCTGCCAGGACATCTTTTACCGTTCCATCGGAAATGCCCGTAATGGCTGTGATCCACTCTCTTTCACGTCCTTCCGGCTTATCTCCATTTGCACAGTAGATCGTATAGCATCGGTGTGCTTCCAATATGACTTGTCTGCGTTCTTTTTTATCCATCGTTCTATACGCATTAGAACTTAGCAGCATTACCCTTTCCTGCAACTCATCCTCTGGATAATTCAAGATCACTGGTATCTCATGATCATCAAGTACCTTCCCGTTATATTTGACAGTTTCTCCACTTTCAATAATCTTTTTGATTGCCTGTAATCTACGATGTCCAGATGTAAGGACATATTGTCCATCACCACTTTTAAATGCATGTAGTGGTTCAATCAAACCCATCTCCTGGATGTTTTCAACTAGCAGGTCTATATCATCCATTTCATAGACGTTCTTCTCATTAGCACAAAGCTCCTCAACGGAAACATAGATAATCTTTCCTAGTTTTGCTGCTTCAAGAGAAGCACTATTTAATAATCCGTTTTTAGATGTTAGTAGTCCCATTTTTATTTCTCCTCCTGCAGAACTTCTGCTACTAGGTCTCTATAGTCTTGTGCAACCTTTGAACGTGATTTCATATCATTTATCAACATTCTTCCTTTCATAGAAGAATCTTTAATCGGTGCAGCTTGATAACGGATATTGGTCTGATAAACCATGGATCCATATGCCGTCTTTAATTCTTCCAATGTTTCTGTATCAATCTTGTTTCGTTGGATTTTTGTAGGAAGGATTCTGATTTCAAAGTTTGCTCCATCAATGTTTTCTAAGATTTCCTGAGAATGCTGCAGAGTCAATTCAATTCCTTTCAAAGCACCCTTTTCAAGGTCGGCAGGAATGATTAATCTGTCGCATGCACACAATGCATTGGTAGTACAGAGATTGATAGAAGGATTATTGTCTATGATGATTTCGTCATAGCCTTGTAACTTCTTCAGCAACTTCTTTAGTTTTGTCTGTTGTATTCCAGATGATGTATTTACCAACATTTGCTTTTCTACCGTAAATAAGTAGATTGTTGCAGGAATAACATCCAAATTTTCAATATTCGTATGATAGATACATTCACTTATTTCACCTGTTCCAGCCAAGGCATCTACGATTGTCAAATCTCCATCCTCAAACTCTCTTTCTGGGAACAAAAGATAAGACACACTGGACTGTCCATCCATATCCACTAATAGTGTTTTCTTTCCTTCTTTTGCAAATCCTGCAGCTAAATTGATACTGGTAAGTGTTTTTCCAACACCACCTTTAACATTCCAAATTGATGTAATCATATTCATCTTCCTTTCTTAAATTCCATATCTGTAGTTCATACGGAATTCTTCAATTTCCTGATTAAAATCTTCAATTAGAGAATCCAAATTTTCTTGAACTCTCACTACGTTCATAAACGGTGAGAAGGATAGTTTCAGTTTTCTGTTTCCTCCAACTTTCTTATTGAAAAAGCCATTTTTAAAACGATTTAAGTATCTCTTTGCAAGTGCCATGAAGCGGTCATAAGTCTTAGCATTTTGTATAAAATAACCATCTCTGACTGCAATCCATTCTTCTTGCAGCTCGTTTTCAATATGATGTATTGCATTATTGATTCTCGTTAGATTGATATTTTGATATTGATTCAGCCAATCATGTCTCTTAAGTTTTGGAATATTGAATTCTTTCGTAAATTGGACTTTCAATTTAACAAAAGTTGCAACAATGCACTGTCTTAGATGCTTCAACAATCTATCAAATCCAATTCTTTCCTTTCGGTTGGAATGTTTTCTAGCAAAACCATCAGCACTGAACATTCGACTCTTTAAACTGAAATGAGATACCCAAGTTTTTCTAATATCTCCAGCACTAACAATCTTTTTAGCTTTTGGATCATCTGCTTTGCATAACCGTCCAGTCACTTTATTTTGATAGCGGTCGCTTTTCCAGCGGTCTACATAAACAATCTCCTCTGCACTGTAATAACGCTCAGATATGAGGATTCGTAAATATCTACCCTTTCCTCGTGTCACCAAGAAAGCAACATACGGTAAAGCTTTATCATCTCCAAAGATTTCATCCATGATGGAGCAAACACACGGCTTACAATCCTGAATGCTATCTGGAATCAAAATCTCTAAGGACTTTGCTTGAATGTTGTTGCTGTGAATTCGCTTACCTGCTCGGAGAATCTCAAATTGCTCTAGTTGAGAAAAGAAGTCTATATAACCTAGAGAAGCTACAGTAGCATCAACTACTAATTCACCAGCAGTTTCAGCAAGCCACTCAGAAATACTTAATACTGATTGAAGGTCATCAAACAGATTGCTACGGTTGAAAAACGAATGCATGAATGCTCCTTTCATCTTATTAACTACACATCATAGGTATCCTATGTTGTTTTTTTTATTTATTTGTGATTTTTAATAAATTTTTCACACTATAAAATTGATTTTTTTATTTAAATCTTATATATTTATATATGCAAAGAGGTCATACTGAGGGTATCTGAGTATCTGAGTATCTGAGTATCTGAGTATCTGAGTCCTCTATTAATGCACTATATTGAAGGTTATTAACCTTCTTTCCCCTTAATCACAGAACTCATTCCGGCAAGTTTGAGCGTTCGGTGATTTTTTTATTTATAATCATCTGGATTTTCTTTTTTATCTTTTTCTATAGTTTTTGCTAGCCCAGAAAAGAATTCAGTAGAATCAATATCTAATGCTCTACAATACTCAAAGAAATAATGTAGTGATATTCTTGGGATATCTCCTCGGTTATACTTCATAAATGTAATCATTTTCATACCAATCATGCGTGCTAGAGTGTCATGACTGATATAATCTCTATCTTCCTTATTTCTCTCTTGGAGATCAGCAAGAAGATATCGCCAAGCTACAAGATCCTCTTTGAATCTAACCGTTTTTCTACATTTATTTACCATCTTCAAGTTCTCCTTTCCATTTCGGATTTATTCCGTAAAACGCAAAAATAGGTAGCTATAAGTTACTTATAGCTACCTATTTGAATGTTATGGAGCGAGTGATGAGAATCGAACTCACGTATACAGCTTGGAAGGCTGTCGTTCTACCATTGAACTACACTCGCATATCTTACTAAAGTGGTGTCTCGGAAGGGACTCGAACCCTCGACCCACTGATTAAAAGTCAGTTGCTCTACCGTCTGAGCTACCGAGACATCTTAAATGGCTGGGGTAGTAAGATTCGAACTTACGAATGAGGGAGTCAAAGTCCCTTGCCTTACCGCTTGGCTATACCCCAATAATCAAGTCCAACTCGTAAGCATCACTCGATGCATCAATCAGTAAATGGTGGAGACGGGTGGTTTCGAACCACCGAACCCAGAGGGAGCAGATTTACAGTCTGCCGCGTTTAGCCACTTCGCTACGTCTCCAATAAAATGGTGCCGACTATAGGAATCGAACCTACAACCTATTGATTACAAATCAATTGCTCTGCCAATTGAGCTAAGTCGGCGAAAAAAATGGTGGAGGTTAACGGGCTCGAACCGCTGACCCTCTGCTTGTAAGGCAGATGCTCTCCCAACTGAGCTAAACCTCCATCTATCCCTCACATTCCTCTTTCGTGGAATGCTTTAATATAGTAGCATGGTGACTTTTTATCGTCAACACTTTTAAAATATTTTTTTAATTTTTTTCAAAACCTTTCCTTCCCTTTTTAATATTTTAGACTTATTTATATATTTCGATATTGAAGCCTAAATGCCGTTTAGTATTGAATGTGCTACAATAATAATTACTTTACGGAGGTTTCTTATGAAGATATATAACGCAAGATATTTAGAT